>NZ_QTLP01000008.1:134080-210380 GCF_003635405.1 Parabacteroides sp. AF39-10AC
CTCTTTAGCCTGATTCCATAGGTTTACAGGACAGCTTCTTTTGATGGAAATATCTACCATACAGCCATTTACGGTAATTCTCATGCACACGGGTGCTTCACCGTTCTTTAATAATTTGCCTTTCTTGATGAAGAACAAAACAGAAAATGATTTACGAGCCATTTTTTACATCGTTTTTAGAGTTACAAAACTATGTATTCTCTTCCAAAGTACGACCATGCAAAAAGCTATGAATCAGTGAGAAAGATGCAAATTCGTGGGACTTTTTTGAACTAAATTTTAGTCCCACGATTTATCCACCGATAATATGCTTGAAACGGCTATTTTTTGCTACCTGCTAGAAAAAAGAAATCCCTGATAATGTCTGATTATCAGGGATTTGCTTGATTTTTCTTGTTGTTTCAGTGATCCGCCTGGGGCTCGAACCCAGGACCCCAACATTAAAAGTGTTGTGCTCTACCAGCTGAGCTAGCGAATCATCCTGTGCGTTACTTCTGTAATGCGGGTGCAAAGGTAGGAGTATTTTTTTAATATGCAATAGGCATGGCTATTTTTTTGCGATTAAATCTGAATTTATTTTCTCTCGCTTAGGTTGATGAGCAAGGTTTCCGGGATCTAACTCATTATCTTCGTGCAAGATAAAGCGTTTATAGTAGGATAAGCACAATGTTGTCAATGGGAGGGCTATTATTAAGCCTATAAAGCCTAGGATCGTTCCCCAGATGGATAATGAGAGTAAGATGATGGCGGGATTCAGTCCCATAGCCTTACCCATTATGCGGGGGGTAAGATATAAATCCTGTATACATTGTACGATACCCAAGACTAAAATAGCCATACCAAAGATCAACCAGAAGTTCTCTCCAGTCTCGGCCGAACGCAATAAGCTCAATAGAATCATCGGGATAATACCGATCGCCTGCATATAGGGAATTAAGTTCAGCACGCCGATAAACAGGCCTAGCGTGACCGCCAACGGGAAATTAATGATCTTAAAACCGATCGCGAGGAGAACCCCTACAGAAAGAGCTATCAACGATTGTCCGCGGAAATAACGGTTCATGCTGTATTCCACATCCTCAGCCAAACCTTGCAGGAACGGACGGTAACGCTCCGGTATCAAATCGATCCAACCATTCGCGATCTTCTCATAATCCAAAAGGATGAAAATAAAGTAAAGCAAGATCACGAACACGATCGTGATACTGAAAAGGATTGAGAAAGTGTTCGATAAGATAGACCATAACTGGGGCGCAATCTGCTTCACCGCTTTCAACAAATTCTCCTTACTCAATAACTCCATGATCTGGGCGAAGTTCACATTACTTTCCAGATATTCCATCCATGAATGCGGGATCAAAGGGACATGACCTTCACCGGGATCATGTGTGCGGATCAGTTCTAGCGTTTTATCCGCCTCAGCCGCGATGGAAGGAATGACCATGACTACCAGCAACGTTATCAATAGCCCTAAAGTCACCAATACCGCCATAATCGATAAGATGCGGCTCTTAAAACATAATTTATATTGGAAGAACTTTACGAACGGTTGCATCATATAAGCCAGTAACCAAGCGATCAGGAAAGGTAACAAAGCGTTTCGTAATAAGGCTATCAAATAAATAATTCCTGAGATGACCAGTATACCGAACACTATGCGTATTACACGGTCAAACGTAAAAGGCTTGTCAAACAGTGGATTCATATTATTTTCATATCTTTGCTTGCGACAAAGATAGAATAAAGTAGAATATATAAACATCATGATACGTAAAATATCCTTTTTCTTCCTCATTTCTTGCTTATACCTTTCAGTGGGGGCACAGACTCCACAACCTATCAAGCAATTCCTGCGCAAGCCTTATATGGAAGGAGCTTCATTTTCCTTGATCGTGAAAGAGGTTAACAGTGGCGAGACGGTATTCGCTTACGATACAATCCGGCAGCTGACCCCAGCCTCGGTCATGAAAACGGTTACGACCGCTACCGCATTGGAGATATTGGGCGAGGATTATCGCTTTCCCACGACATTAGAATACGACGGCTCCATCGAGAACGGCTTGTTAAAAGGCAATTTATATATCAAGGGAAGCGGAGATCCCAGCCTTGGCTCAGCGCATTTTGCCCCGGATCATAAGCGGTTTCTACAGGAATGGATCTCCGCCTTGAAAAAGGAGGGTATCCATAAAATACAAGGAGCCGTAATCGCTGATGAAAGTATATTCGACACGGAAGGCACTTCCCTTAAATGGGTTGGCGAAGATATGGGTAGTTATTATGGTGCCGGAAGCTATGGGATTTGCGTATTCGACAATCTTTATAAATTAGGGTTGCAAACCGGAGCTCCCGGAACCCGCCCGAAGTTGAAAGGAACCGAACCGGAATTATCCGGCATCCATTTCCATAATTACTTAACGGCCCAGCAAGTATCTTCGGATAGTTCTTTTATCGTAGGGGCACCATTCGCCACGGATCGTTATTTATATGGCATTGTCCCCGCTAACCGGGAATGGTATCCACTCAAAGGGGATATCCCGGACCCGGCTCTTTTCCTAGCGGATTATCTCACTAGGCAATTGGAACATGAAGGGATCACGGTCGGCGAATCACCGTCTTGTTTCCGTATCTTGCGGGAAGCCGGTAGGTGGCAACCCGGGAAACGGACCGAGATTGTTACCACTTACTCCCCTACGCTTCGGGAAATCGTGGAAGTGACCAACCATGTCAGCCATAATTTATTCGCCGATGCCTTGATCAAGACGATCGGCCTACGCTATACGCCCCGTAAGGGAGAGGTTATATCTTCTTTTAACCGAGGAATCCAGGTGCTTCGGGACTATTGGCAAGGGAAAGGACTCGACCTCTCGTGCGTCTGGATGTACGATGGTAGCGGTCTTGCGGTTTCCAACAAGTTATCAACAGCTTTTGTGGCTGATTTATTGATTTATATGAAAGCCTATTCACAACAACACACAGCCTTCTACGAATCATTGCCCGTAGTGGGGGTAGAAGGCTCGGTGAGGAACTTCTTAAAAGGCTCATCCCTCCAAGGAAAAGCCCATCTTAAAAGCGGAAGCATGAGCCGGGTAAAAGGATACGCGGGATATATAAACAAAGGCGATAAGCAATACGCCATCGCCCTATTCGTAAACAACTATTCCTGCGACGGACGTCCTATGACCGTAGCGATAGAGAAATTATTGCTCCAGTTGTTCAACTAACCGGCAGTTATTTCGGCAGGATCGATCTACGCTCTATCATCTCTAGGAAATGCTGTTTATAATTGTCGGAGATCGGGATATACTCCTTTCCAAAGACAATCCGGTTCCGCTCGATCACCTTGATCTTCTCCGGCTGGACGATAAAAGAGCGATGAACACGCACAAAGCGATCCGAAGGTAACATATCCTCCAAACTCTTCATGCTCATCAACGAAAGGACCGGACGGGGCTCATCCTCCACGAATATCTTCACGTAATCCTTTAATCCTTCAATATATAATATCTTGCGCAGCTCTATTTGCAACAGCTTATACTCACTCTTGACGAAAATACTCTCCATCCCGCCCTTCTCCGCGATTGGCGCGGATCCTTCCTTCTCTTCCGAAGACACCGGCTTACGGAGCAGCTCATACCATCGCAACGCCTTATTCGCCGAGGCAAGGAAGTCCGGATAACTAATTGGCTTCAACAAATAATCCAGCGCGTTTACTCGGTAACTATCCACGGCATATTGATCGAAAGCCGTCGTAAAAATGACACGGGTATCGGCGTTCAAGATACGGGAGAACTCCAATCCGCTCAACTCCGGCATCTGGATATCCAGAAAAAGCAGATCCACCGGCCGATCCCGTAAGTCGGAAAGAGCGTCCAAGGCACTATTATAAGTCCCCTGCAAATCCAGAAACGGAGTTTTCAAGACGTAGCTTTCCAGCAAGCTAACCGCTAAAGGTTCATCGTCAATAATAGCGCAAGTCAATCTCATATCTCAGTCTCGTTTATAGTAATTGATAGATAAGAAGAATAGTTATCCCCCTCCCGACCGCATTGGAACGAGAAATGCCCCGGATAGAGCAGCCCCAAGCGTTTCTCCAGATTCACCAGCCCGATACCGGAACCACTTTTATCTTGATCCGGGCTTTTCGGGAAATAGCTATTCACAATAGTACAAACTACCTCCGCCCCCTCCTGATGGATATCCAAATGGATGAAAGACGGCTTATTATTGCTCACCCCATGCTTAAACGCATTCTCAACCAAGGAGATAAACAACAGGGGGGCGATCAAGGTTCCCGGGGAGGAAGCGACGATATTCGTTTTCAGCTCCACATGTTTGGGCAGGCGTATACGCATCAGCTCCACATAATTACGAAGGAAGTCGAAATCCTTCTCCAATGGGACAAAAGGCTGGCTACTCTCATACAAGACATAGCGAAGCAAGCGGCTCAAATCGTGCACCGCCTCCTGTGCCTTCTCCGGGCTGAACGCTATCAAGCTATAGATATTATTCAACGTATTAAACAGGAAATGCGGGTTAAGCTGGCTCTTCAGGTTCTGCAATTCCGCCTCGGCACGCTCCTTCTCCAGTTCCCGCTGGATAGCCGCCACCCGGTACCATCCGTCCGTCATCTTGATCGCCACGCTAAGGCCGGCTACCAAGGAGTAGATAACGGCGTTGACGAGAAAGAACCCCACCGTCTCGTTCAACGGGCGGGGCGGACGAGCCGGATGATGCATCTCCGGCGGATAGAAATAGCGCATGCAGAGATGCACGAACAGCATCATACCCCCGATAAGCAATAGGTTGATCAGCAGGAAACGCCCTGTCCGGCGGTTAAACAAATACCGCCTCACCAGCCACCCGTAATTCAAGTAGAAGACGAGCATGAAGGAAAGCGGCACGATGATGCTCCGGAAATAGCCCTCGAACGTGACTTGCGACTCCCTCCCCGTGAAGAAAAAGGGGGAGCAGAACAGGATACCCCATCCCGCGATGTGTATCAACTTTCCCAAACCTTTGATAGGGGGAGATTGTGGTGTGTCATTCATCTTATTATCCTCTTTAGTGCTACGCAAATATAGTCATTCCTACCGTTATATGAGCCATGTAGCCTTATCTAGTGAGCATTCGTCTACTCATAGCGTATGGCCTCGATCGGGTCGAGCTGCGCCGCCTTCTTGGCCGGGTACCATCCGAAGAACACGCCCGTCACCGTACATACCACGAAAGAGAGCAGTACGCTCCACGGCTGGATATAGATCGGGAAATGCGCCACGACGTTCACGACCAAGGCGGCCCCCACGCCGAAAAGCACGCCGATCAATCCTCCGGTCACGCTGATAAGGATAGACTCGATCAAGAACTGAGCCAAGATATCCATGCCTTTCGCACCGATACTCATACGGAGGCCGATCTCCCGCGTACGCTCCGTCACGCTCACGTACATGATATTCATGATACCGATACCACCAACGAGAAGAGAGATACCAGCCACCGCAGCCAGCAACGTCGTCATTATATCCGTCGTACTTGTCAACATCGTGCTCAACTCCTGCATACTCCGGATCGTGAAATCATCATCATCGGTTTCCCGCAGCCTATGGTTACGCCTCAGTATCTCCGATATCTCGTCTATGGCTTGATCGGTGTACTCCTCCTTGAGCGCCGAGCAGGTTATGCCTTGCAAATGGGTAATGGCCAAGATCTTTTTTTGAATAGTTGTGTATGGAGCTAAGATCAGGTCGTCTTGGTCCATTCCCATGCTGTTGTATCCTTTGCTTTTCAGTACGCCCGCGACCCGGAACGGTAGCTTCTGGAAACGGATCACCTTACCGACGGGATTCTCTCCGCCGGGGAAAAGGTTATCCACCACCGTCTTCCCGATCACGCATACCTTGGCGGCGGTCTGTACGTCCTGATCGCTGAACATATCGCCATCCTCCACCTCGTATCGGCGTATCTCCATATAATCCGGGCTAATACCGTAGACGGTAGTCGGGGCGTTATTGGCGCCATAGATGGCCTGTCCACTACTGTTCACGGAGGGCGAGGTGGCGGAGACGTAGCGAGTCTCGTTCACGATATCCTCGTAGTCCTGTAGCTTCAGCGTCTCCATGGCAGAGGCGTCTTGGCGTACGCCGCCACGCATGTCGGCTCCCGGCTGGATCATGATCATGTTCGAGCCCATCTCGCTGATCTGCGCCTGTATACTCCGCTTCGAGCCTTGACCGATGGCCAGCATCGTGATCACGGAAGCCACGCCGATGATGATACCCAGCATCGTGAGGAATCCCCGCAGCTTGTTGTTGGCCAAGGCCCGAAGGGCTATCTTTAGTAAATTCGTCGTATTCATTCTAAAAAATATGCTATTACCACATTAATTCATTATTCTAATCATCATTCTTGGGCAGGCGGGCCAAAGCCTCGGCCGCGCTCAAGATATTCGTATTCACCGTATCGGCGGTTACATGACCGTCGCGCAGCGTGATATTCCGGCTGCTATATTGGGCGATCTCCGGGTTGTGGGTGACAAAAATAATCGTACGTCCCTCGGCGTGCAGACGCTGGAAGAGCACTAAGATCTCGAAAGAGGTACGGGTATCCAAGTTGCCAGTAGCCTCATCCGCAAGGATCACCGCCGGATCGTTCACCAAGGCACGGGCGATCGCCACACGCTGCATCTGGCCACCGGACATCTGGTTGCTTTTATGCATCAGACGATCTCCCAAACCTACGGCAATTAAAGCATTGACCGCCTTCTCTCTACGTTGGGCCGCTTTATAAGTAGGATTGTACATGAGAGGAAGCTCTACGTTCTCTACCGCTGTCGTCTTCGGCAACAGATTATAATTTTGAAAAACGAATCCGATCTTGCGATTCCGGAGGGTCGCTCGCTGCCGCTTGTTCATGGTGCGCACGGATACTCCGTCTAAGTAATACTCCCCGCTCGTAGGAGTATCAAGGCAACCCAGCGTGTTCAGCAACGTACTCTTTCCGGAGCCGGAGGTTCCCATGATCGTAACGAACTCCCCCTCGTGAATCGTGAACGACACGCCTCGCAGGGCATGGACGGTCTCGTCGCCTACGTGGAAGTCTCGTTTTATATTGTCTAATCTGATAATTTCTTTCATGACGCAAACTATCTCTTATTTTTGTTGCTTCCCGGAGGGCCCGGCATGAAAGGGCTACGCTCCGCTCCTGCACCTACTTCCGGCATGTTGGCGGCGCTCGCTAAATCTACGGCTACCTCATCGCCCTCGCTCAAGCCCTCGGTTACTTCGGTCACGCTGTTGTTGCTGGTTCCGACCGTAATCTGCCTCGGGCTCAAGGTATTTCCTTGGCGGGACCAAACCAAGCGTTTTCCGGGTTGTACCTCCGCATTCGGATCTGTCACGGTCATACCCAACGATTCCATGATGGCGGGCTCGGGGATAAAACGAAGTGCCTTGTTCGGCAAGGTCAGGATATTCGCACGTTCCAACGTATAAATTGTGACATTTGCCGTCAAGCGAGGTTTCAGTTTCAAGTCCGGATTATCTGCCGTAATCACTACCTCGTAGGTAACGACCGTAGAAGAAGAAGTACTGGAAGAAGCGCTGGAAGTGCTTTCGCTGTCCCCTAAACGAATCTGGCGAACCACGCCCTCGAATTGATCGTTCGGATAGGCATCCACCGTAAAACTAACCCGTTGGCCTTCCTCCACATTACCTATATCCGCCTCATCCACATCCGCTATTACCTGCATCTTCGTCAAGTCGGCGGCAATGGTAAACAGCGTCGGGGTCTCGAAGCCGGCGGCAACGGTCTGCCCTTCCTCAACGGCCCGGTTGATAACCACTCCGTCTATAGGGCTCGTGATCGTGGCATATTCCAGATTACGGTTTACTTTTACCATGGAGGCCTGACTCTGGTCGTAAGCGGCCTTCGCCTTCTCATAATTATAGGTAGCCGTCTCATAATCCGTATCGCTAATCAATTGTTTCTCGTGAAGCACCTTGCTACGTGCGTAGTTCTTCTGTTGATACTCGAACTCCGTCTTGCTGCTCGCCAATTGCGCCTCGGCGGAACGAAGTTCGGCTTGGAGGTTGATCTTATCCATCTCGGCGATCAGTTGGCCGGCTTTCACCACGTCGTTATAATCAGCGTACAACTTATCGATGATACCGGAGACCTGCGTACCTACCTCAACCTCGGTAACGGGCTCTACCGTACCGGTGGCCGTAACCGTATTCGTGATCGTGCTGCGCCCTACTTTAGCGGTCTCCAGCTTGATCCCGCCTTTCGAGGATTTGCCCGTGAAAAGGAACACGCCCCCCGCTATAAGGATAACGGCAACACCGCCCATGATTAGTTTCTTCTTGTCCATATTCTGATTCGTTTTATTTCTGTTTTACGTTGTATTCTTGTTCAAAAGGCCCCCGCGACCTCCGTCGCAGGGTAACCTTGAAAAAAGAGAGTGGAGTAAATATATCCATTAGTGGGTTAATAATTCTCCGCAACCGACTTCTTCTGATAAACATTCAGCAACTGAACGCTCATCAAGGCCATGTATTTCGCTTGTAGCTGCTCTTGCTGGGCGGTCAGATAATTGTTCTTCTCCGTCAATAGCTCAAGCGTATTTTTCATACCGAGGCTGAATTGCTCATCGATCAAGTTATAGCTTTCTTTCACGTAACTCAAGCGTTCGGTAGCCGAGGTATATTGGGTCTGCGACGAGGTAGCGTCCAGATAGATCCCCTCCACGGTTTGCAGCAATTGCTTTTGGGCATTCAGCAACTCCAACTGGCTGGTGGTAATCGCATATTTCGCCTTGTTATAGGCCGTCTTATACTGGCGGTTACTGAAGATAGGGATGCTGATCGTCAATCCGACACTCTCGTTGAAACTATTCCAGACCTGGCTACCGAAAGCGTAATCCGTTCCGGAAAGATGGCCGGTACCCAGCCCGGCGTTCATGGAGAGCGAAGGAAGGAAAGCACCTTTCGCCTTTTTCTTCTCCAGCTCGGCGATGTCCACGGCCAGCTCACTGCTCTTTATTTGCGGCATCACGGCCAGAGAGGTATTGTAAATCGTTTGCTTGCTCGGAAGCGGGGTTAAGATATCTTTCTCCGTAAGCTCTGGCATCACCAATTCGATCTCTTCGGTTATATCCAGTTCTAGTAATTGCTTCAATTGCAACTTATAATTGTCTAGATTCGTCTGGGCTACGACCAATTGATATTTATCGGTGCTTAACTGGCTTTCCAACTGAGCCAAATCCACTTTCGAGATCGAACCGGCACGTAGCAACTCCACCGCACGATCCCGTTGCGCCGTAGATACCTCGACCGTATTTTGGTTGATACGAACGGACTCCATCGCATATAGTACCTGCATATAGGTCTGTATCAAGGAGATTTGGATATCATCCTCGTTTTGCTCGATACCCAGCTCATCGACGGTATTTTGTATTTCCTGTTGCTTGATCGCCTGTACACGTTGCCCTCCATCAAAAAGCGTCCATTTAGCGTTCAGCGCATAATTACCGCTATAGCTATTATTCGTAGCGGCGTCGCTCGAAGGATAATTCACGAATCCTTGGGTAACCGAAGCCGAAAGGGAAGGGAAAAGCTGTGCTTTCGCCTGCTTCGTATCCTCTATACCGGAAAGATGCGACACCTTGCTTTTCTTTACTTGGATATTATGCTCCAAAGCGTAATCCAAGCAAGCGCGCAAAGTCCATCGGGTAGGTTGCTCTTGTGCCTTACTCCCCACACAGAGGAAGAACAGACATGCGAATAATAAAGCGTATTGTTTCATATTGCCTTCGTTTTCTATCTTTTTACGAAAGCAAAACTATATTACCTTAAAAACATGGGCAACCAGACTAGAAAAAGGGGCTGTTTTCACCGATTAAACGGGCAATTCCATCGACATCGGGATTACCAATATAAAATAATACCCGCGATACCCGCCAAGATGATCATCAAGATAGGATGTACCTTGAATTTCCATGTTAGGATGAAAGCGGCGCCAAAGATCAAGAAGCTTTTATAATCGATGAAGTTCTCTTTATTCATTAATAGCAAGGCGGCGGCGGCGATCAAACCGACCGTAGCCGGGCGCAATCCAAGGAAAGCCGCCTCTACATATTTATTATTCCGGAACTTAGCGAAGAAATAAGAGATCAAGAGAACCAATATGAAAGAGGGCAGACATACCGCGAATGTCGTCAGGCAAGACCCTAGGATACTCATCGTCTCCGAATACCCCGCATTATGCACCGCCGTATACCCTATATAGGTGGCGCTATTGATACCGATCGGCCCGGGTGTCATTTGAGAGATAGCGACAATATCGGTAAACTCCTGCAAGGAAATCCAACCATAGCGGTCCACCACGTCGGCTTGTATCAAGGATAACATCGCATACCCGCCACCAAAGCCCAATATACCGATCTTCAGATATACATATAATAATTGCAACCAAATCATATCAGCCCTTCTTATTTAAACCATACACCAAACCTCCGGCTATAGCCGCCAAGATAATCCAAGCGGGAGACACCCCACCCATCCAGATCAGCAATGCCGCCCCGACAGGTATGATCATTTGCACGTAACTCAACTTGATAGAGCGTGCGGTTGTCAGACAAGGCACGGCGATCAAGGCGACCACCGCCGGACGCAATCCCATAAACGCCTTCTCCACCCATACATTATCCTTTACCTGCGTAAAGAATAACGCGATCAAGAGCATGATTACAAAAGAAGGGAGAATCGTACCCAAGGCACAAACAAAACCGCCCCATGTCTTCTTCAGTTTATAACCCACGAAGATCGCTATATTCACGGCGAAAATACCCGGCAACGATTGGGCCACGGAGAAAACGTCGATAAAGTCCTCTTTCGTCATCCACCCCCGGTCCACCACATCCCGCTGGATAAGCGGCAACATGGCGTATCCACCTCCGATGGTAAACATACCGATTTTCACGAATGTCAGAAAAAGCGTCCAATACATACCCTTATCTGTTTACGTTGGCTAACGTCCTAAAAGCCTATTGTAAGTTTCTTTATTATTAATAATCTGAAGCGCTTTCTGGTAACTTGGATTATCATCATTGATAATCTGGAAGTACTGCGCCATATCATAGAGATCCCGTGCGATAAGCGCCTTGATCTGAAGCATGATCAACGGCTTCGAACGATTATATTGCTCTTCCTCAAACTCAATCTTCTCATCGCCGGCCATCTTAAGAAGCTCCTCCATGATATCCTCTCCGACCACGAAACCTTGCTTATACTGCTGGAATTTCGGATATTTAGCCATCATCTGGTTCCGATTACGATCCAGATAATTCATGGACACCCGATTGACTAAACCGGAAGCTACCAGTTTCCGGTGATAATCCGTATAGCGAGTCGTATCTACCGGGATGAACACGTCCGGCATAATACCTCCACCTCCATATACGGTACGCTCGGTAACCAAGGTGTTATACTTCATTGAATCCGGGAAATGAATGCTATCGGCACTCATCAACTCCCCCCGGTTATAACGGTCGATCAGATCATGGTGGTACTCCTCCATCTTCCCGTTCTCGTAAGGCTTTTGTATACAACGTCCGGTGGGTGTATAGTAACGGGAAACCGTCAAACGAATCATGGAACCATCCGGCAGGGGAATCGGTTTCTGTACCAAACCTTTACCAAAGGTACGGCGACCTACGATCACTCCACGGTCCCAATCTTGAATAGCGCCGGAGACGATCTCGCTGGCCGAAGCCGAGGACTCGTCCACCAGAACGACCAAACGTCCCTCTTGGAATTGTCCACGAGCGGTAGAGTTCGCCTCCTCACGAGGTTGCTTACTCCCTTTCGTATAAACGATCAACCGGTTTTTATCCAAGAACTCATCCGCTAACTCTATGGCGATATTCAAATATCCCCCACCATTTCCCTGCAAATCCAGAATCAAGTTCTTCATGCCCTGTTTCCGGAGCTTCTCCAACGCCTCCCTGAATTCATCGGCGGAAGAAGCGGCGAAACGGTTCAACTTAATATAACCGGTATTCTTATCCGCCATATAAGCGGCATCCAGACTATACACGGGAATCTTACCGCGAACGATCTTGAAATCCATCAATTCCGGCGACTTGCCTCGCTTTACTTTCACACGCACCTCGGTACCTTTCGGTCCGCGTAGTTTCTTCATGATATCGGTAGTCTTCATCTTCACGCCGGCGATCAAGGTATCGTCTACTTGGATAATACGGTCGCCCGCCATCAACCCCACCTTCTCAGAGGGACCTCCGGGGATTACCTGAATCACGTAAAGCGTATCCGTCAACATATTGAACTGTATGCCGATACCATCGAAATTGCCTTGTAAAGGCTCGGTCATCTCTTTCGTCTCCTCCGGGTCCATATAATTGGAATGAGGGTCTAGCTTATCCAACATGCCGACTATAGCGTCTTCCACCAACTTCGTCTCGCTAGTAGAGTCGACATATAGATTAGAGATGGCGAATAAAGCCAATTGGAGCTTCCGGGCATCCATATTCGCTTTTTGCGCTGTCGCTCCGGTAAACACACCTAGGACGATCAGCAGGGATAAGACGATTCTTTTCATCAGATATATTCGTTTCATAATTTTCAATACAATCTCGTCTCTTTAGGGACGAATTGGGAAATGTCTTTGCCGTAGCGTAACAACTCACGGACAATGCTTGAGCTAATATGCGTATGCTCCGGTTCCGTAAACAAGATAAAAGTCTCGATACCCGTCAACTTACGATTCACGTCCGCAATCGTCTTCTCGTATTCGAAATCATTGACCGTACGGATTCCTCTTAAGATAAAGCCGGCTCCGACCTCTTTAGCGAAATCCACCGTCAATTGATTATATGACATGACTTTCACCCTTGGATTATCCTTGTATAGATTCCAGATCGCTTCCATCCGCTTCTCCAAGGAGAAATAGGTAAGCTTCTTATCGTTGATACCGATCGAGATCACGATCTCGTCCACCAGTTCCAACCCACGCCTTACCAAGGATTGATGCCCGATCGTAAAAGGATCGAAGGTACCGGGAAAAAGTGCGATACGTTTATTTTCAATTGATGACATCTTCTTCAACCACTAAGTTATCGATAATAAAGTTCTGTCGCTCCATGGTATTCTTCCCCATATAGAACTCGAGCATATCTTTCACGAGGTCCTCTTTCTTCATTGTCACCGGATCAAGGCGTATATCCTTGCCGATAAAATGCTTGAACTCATCGGGAGAGATCTCTCCCAGACCTTTGAATCGGGTGATCTCCGGATTCTTCCCGGCAGCGGCTATGGCAGCCAAGCGTTCCTCCTCTGAATAACAATACCACGTCTTCTGCCGGTTACGTACCCGGAATAATGGGGTTTGCAAGATATAAACATGATTACGCTTAATCAAATCGGGGAAGAATTGCAAGAAGAAGGTAATCAACAATAAACGGATATGCATCCCGTCCACGTCGGCATCTGTCGCGATAATCACCTTATTATACCGCAAACCTTCCAAGCCATCCTCAATATTCAAGGCCGCTTGAAGCAAGTTAAACTCCTCGTTCTCGTAAACGATCTTCTTTGTCAAGCCATAACTATTCAAAGGCTTACCCCTCAAACTAAATACAGCTTGGTAATTCGGGTTACGGCTCTTCGTGATAGAACCGCTAGCCGAGTCACCCTCCGTGATAAAGATACTGCTTTCCTCTAGCAAATCCCCTTTCGAATCGGTCAGGTGAATCCGGCAATCCCTTAGTTTCTTATTATGTAAATTCGCTTTCTTCGCACGCTCGCGGGCCAGCTTCGTAACACCGGCGATCGCCTTGCGCTCTTTCTCGGACTCCAAGATCTTCTTCAGTAAAAGCTCCGAAGTCTCCATATTCTTATGCAAATAGTTATCCAGGTCATTCTTGATGAAATCACCGATAAACTTCGCTACCGTAGGGCCGTCCGGTCCTATATCTTTCGAGCCGAGCTTGGTCTTTGTCTGGCTCTCGAATACAGGCTCCTCCACTTTTATGCTGATAGCGGCCACGATACCCGCACGAATATCCGAATACTCGAAATTCTTATTGTAATATTCCTTGATGACACGGCCTACAGACTCCTTGAAAGCGGAAAGGTGCGTACCGCCTTGGGTGGTATGCTGGCCGTTCACGAACGAATAATATTCCTCTCCATATTGGTTGCTATGCGTGATAACCACCTCTATATCCTCCCCTTTCAGGTGGATGATCGGGTAAAGAGGCTCGGTGGTCATATTCTCGTTCAACAAATCCACCAGACCATTGCGGGAATAGAAACGCTTGCCGTTGTAAATAATGGAAAGTCCCGAGTTCAAGAAGACATAGTTCTTTAATAGCCCCTCGATAAACTCGTCCTTATAATGATAATCCTTAAAGATCTCCCGGTCCGGGACAAAGAATACCTGCGTACCGTTCGCCTCCCCGGTCGGTTGGATATCCGATTCCTCCGTGACGATCGCCTTACTATATTCCACCCGCTTACACTCTCCGTCACGGTAGCTGGTTATCAAGAAATAACTACTCAAGGCATTCACCGCCTTGATACCCACACCATTCAAACCCACGGATTTCTTAAACGCCTTGCTATCGTATTTAGCGCCGGTATTCATCTTGCTAGACACATCCACGACCTTACCCAGAGGGACACCACGGCCATAATCCCGCACGGCTACCGTACCTTCCTCGATAGTCACCTCGATACTTTTGCCGTACCCCATCATGTACTCGTCGATAGAGTTATCCAGCACCTCCTTCAACAACACATAGATACCATCATCGGCATAGCTACCGTCCCCCAGTTTTCCGATATACATACCGGGACGCCGGCGGATATGCTCCATCCAGTCCAGTGTCTTGATGTCATCATCGTTATATTCCGTAGGTTGTTGTATCGTTGAATTCAGCTCATCCATATCTCTTATAACTTTTTAATATACGCTCTTCTTGATTTATGATGCTCTCGCTTGAAATAATCCCATTGCGCTTGTACGGCGCTATTCGTTTCCAGCTCCGGGTTACTCTCGGCGTAAACGGCACCGATACGCTTATAGACCGGAATCAAGTCATTAAATAATAAAGCGTTCACGCCTTTACTTTGATATTCCGGCAAGACTCCTGTCAAATACAGGTCGATTACTTTCGGTTTGCTCTTCAACGCTTTCAGCAAATGAATCCACCCGAAGGGTAACATATGCCCACGAGCCTTTTGCAAGGCTCTCGAAAGGTTGGGCAGGGAGATGCCAAAGCCAACCACCGCATTATCCTCTTCCCTTACGATCAGCGTTACCAAATCATAACGCAGCATAGGGATATACATATTGATATAATAATCGATCTGCTTCTCGGTCAATTGCGCGAAACCATACAAGGGAGCGAAAGCCGCATTCAATGTATGGAATACCGGACGGGCGTAAGGCATAATCTCCTTAGCGTTCTTGAACTTCAGCACCTTCAATCCGTATTTCTTCTTCACGATCTCGCCGATACGCAAATGCTTCTCGGGAACGCCATCCGGTATATAGATCTTAAATTCATGCCAATCTTGATCCTTTCCGTATCCGATACGCTCCACTTGCTTGGGGTAATAGGGATAATTATAAATTGTAGCCATCGTACCGATCTGATCGAAACCCTCGATCAACATACCCTCGTGATCCATATCGGTAAAGCCCATCGGACCGTGGATCTCCTCCATGCCTTGTTCGCGGGCCCATTTCTCGACAGCGCCAAAAAGGGCATCAACCACCTCGTCATCATCAATAAAATCTACGAAACCAAAGCGGGCACGTTTCTGTCCCCAAGCCTCGTTACTCGGGCGATTCACCATACCGGCGATACGGCCTACCACCTTCCCGTCCTTATAGGCAAGGAAGTAAATAGCGTCGCACACCTCGAACGCCGGATTTTTCTTCTTATCCAGCGTCATCATCTCTTCCTCTATTAAACCCGGTACGTGATAGGGATTACCCTTGTATAATTCGATATTGAACTTGACAAACTTCTTAAGCTCCTTCTTACTGGTAACTTCTCTTATCTCTACGCTCATCGGTAATTTTATTTAAGCGGCAAAGTTACATAAATAATCTTTTATCATGGCATTATAAAACAAATTTATACCTTTGTAAACTCAGATTCATAGCATACCATGAAAAAAATAGTTATTAAATTAATATTGGCATTTATCATGTTTGAAGGAACCTCTTGTATAAACGATCCTATTATAATCAGCCCCGATCTGGCGTTCCGGGCGGAAGCTACTACAGGGGAGGGATCGATTTGGCATCCCGATCGCAATACACTTTTCTGGGTAGATATTGAAGGAAAGACGTTATATGAGTATATACCGGACTTGCAAAACTGCCGTTCATGGCAGTTCGACCGCATGGTCTCTACCGTCGTACCGGAAACGGACAGTACGGTAGTCGTCGCTTTACAAAACGAGATCATACGTGTAAACCTAACGGATGGGAACACGACATCTATCGCCCCAATCCCGGACAATAACGGGAAGATTCGTTGCAACGATGGGAAATGCGACCCGTCCGGACGCTTATGGATCGGCACCATGGGATTTGGCGCACCTAAAGGGGCTGCCAGCCTTTATTGCGTATGGGCAGACGGAACCGTCGAAACAAAGTTGACAAAAGTCACGATCTCCAATGGGATCGTATGGTCCGCCAATAAGAAATACATGTATTACAACGACACACCTACCCGTAAGATCATACGTTTCCGGTATGACGATAGCTCCGGTGACATATTGTACGATGGCGTAGCCGTAAATATACCCGAGGGCACCGGCTCCCCGGATGGAATGACGATAGATTGCAACGACAACCTTTGGGTGGCTCAATGGGGAGGTGGCGGTGTTTATTGTTACAATCCCTATACCGGCGATCTGTTGACAAAAATTGTCGTGCCGGCCCCCCACGTAGCGTCATGCGCTTTTGGAGGGGATAAGCTCGACACGCTTTATATAACGACCGCCCGTGCCGGATTGAGTGAGGAACAGCTTGAGGAATATCCACTAAGCGGTAGCGTATTCTGTTGCAAGCCCGGAGCGAAAGGGGTGCCGGCGAATTGTTTCCATTAAGAATCTGCGAGCTTAATAAATCTAATTAACACAATTGTCAACCAAATATCAATTTAAATTGTTTCCTTTGTAGACATGGCGTGCAGAAGACGAGGCGTACCCCGTCTTCACAAAAACAAATGCAAATAATTATACAGAATGGCAAAGAATAGACCAGCAAAAAAAGATAACAATAAGGAGAAAAAAGGAAAAAAGGACAAGGGTGTTGGTAAACGTATGAAAAAAGAAGCGATGATCCAAGCCATCATTTCCGTTTTCCAATCCTCTCCCAAGGAACCTTTCAACTATAAACAAATCAGCAAGATCATCGGAGTCGAGAACCAAGTGCAGAAATTGCAGGTGGTAGACATCCTGTATGACTTGTCCGCCGAGGATATCATCACTGAGATCGACCGTGGCCGTTACCGTCTCAACGGATTGGGCACCCTAGCCATAGGAACTTTCGCACGCCGTAGCAATGGAAAGAATTCTTTCATCCCCGAAGACGGAGGTACGCCGGTATTTATCGCCGAACGTAATTCCGGGCATGCCATGGATGGCGACAAGGTGAAAGTACAGCTTTTCGCCAAACGTAAAGGTGCCGAGCCGGAAGGTGAGGTCGTGGAAATCCTTGAGAGCAAGGAGCGTACTTTCGTAGGTAAACTTCAAGTAGCTAAAGGCTTTGCCTTCTTGATTACGGAAAACAAGACGTTGGCTAACGATATTTTCATCCCTAAGGATAAACTGAAAGGGGGCAAGAACGGCGACAAAGCGATCGTACGTATCGTGGAATGGCCGGATGAAGCCAAGAATCCACTGGGTGAGGTCATCGATATATTAGGTATCGCCGGACAGAATACCGCCGAGATGCACGCGATCCTTGCCGAATTCGGATTGCCTTACAAATATCCTTCCTCGGTAGAGAAAGCGGCGGATAAGATCCCGGAAGCGATCTCTCCGGAGGAAATTGAGAACCGGGAGGATTTCCGGGGGATAACAACCTTCACGATCGACCCGAAGGACGCGAAAGACTTCGACGACGCCCTTTCCGCACGCCGTTTGGATAACGGGAACTGGGAGGTTGGCGTACATATCGCCGACGTAACACATTATGTGAAAACGGACGGTGTCATCGATAAAGAGGCACAAAGCCGTGCGACTTCCGTTTATCTGGTAGACCGTACGATACCGATGCTTCCCGAGCGACTTTGCAACCAAATATGCTCCTTACGTCCCGACGAGGAAAAATTATGCTTCTCCGCTGTCTTCGAACTAAATAGCGATGCCGTGGTACAAAACTCCCGGATCTGCCGCACGATCATCAAGAGCGACCGCCGCTTTACCTATGAGGAGGCACAAGAAGTGATCGAAACCGGCGAGGGAGATTATAAAGAGGAGATTCTAGCCTTGAACGATCTTGCCAAGAAATTGCGGGAACGCCGTTTCAAGAGTGGCGCTATCAACTTCGACCGCTATGAGGTTAAATTCGAGATCGACGAACAAGGGAAACCGGTCCGTGTTTATTTCAAGGTCTCAAAAGACGCTAATAAGTTAATCGAGGAGTTCATGCTATTGGCAAACCGTACCGTAGCCGAGTTCGTGGGCCGTCCTCCTAAAGGAAAGACTAAGAAGACATTTGTTTATCGTATCCATGAGCTTCCGGACCCAGATAAAATGGAGAATTTCGCCTCTTTTATCCGTCGCTTCGGCTATAAGTTGAAAACAGACGGCACGAAGACGGATGTCTCCAAGGGAATCAACTCCTTATTAGACAATGTACAAGGAAAGCCGGAAGAGAACTTGATCGAGACAGTGGCGATCCGTGCCATGCAAAAGGCCCGTTACTCCACGGAGAATATCGGTCACTATGGCTTGGCTTTCGAATACTATACACATTTCACCTCTCCTATCCGCCGTTATCCGGATATGATGGTACACCGATTGCTGGAACGTTATCTAGCCGGTGGCCGTAGCGTTATACAAAAGAAGTATGAGGATTTATGCGATCATTGTTCCAGCATGGAGCAAGTCGCCGCCAACGCAGAGCGTGCATCCATCAAATATAAGCAAGTAGAATTCATGCAGGATAAGCTCGGCATGGTATTCGACGGCGTTATCTCCGGTGTCACCGAATGGGGGCTTTACGTAGAACTGAACGAGAATAAATGCGAGGGGCTTGTACCAATCCGTGATCTGGATGATGATTACTATGAGTTTGATGAGAAGAATTATTGTTTATTGGGCCGTCGCAAGAAACGTCAATATCGTTTGGGAGACCCTATCACTATCAAAGTAGCGCAAGCGAATCTGGAACGTAAGCAACTCGATTTCCAATTAGCGGAATAAGGCTTTTTTCAAAGTAAGTATAACTTCATCAGACAACGAAGTTATACTTACTTAGGCATTTTGATTATACTTACTAGGACAAGTAAGTATAATTTACTTTTTATCACCAATACATAAGTCCCAGCGCCCCACAAGCGATCAGCCCGATTCCCAACAACGCATAGAAGATACGTGCGCCGCCACGACCGAACCAGTTCACGAAAGTCATCGCCCCGCTGGTTTTAAAGTACCAATCAAAATTACAGATCGCCGCTACGATTGAGAACAATCCCAAAGCGATAAACAAGGATAAGATAAAGTATTCGGAAGGATCCATAGACTTACTTAACCTCTACAGTACGTGAACCGTCCGGATTCTCCGAGATCGTGACATTTACCACATCTCCGGGTAACAACTCATCTATTTTCTCCGGCCATTCAATAAAACATAAAGCTCCGCTATAGAAATAGTCTTCCGTTCCAATATCTTCGGCCTCACTCAATTTATTGATCCGGTAAAAATCAAAATGATAAATCAATTCTCCCGTCGTATCGCTACGGTACTCATTGATAATAGCGAATGTGGGGCTGTTGATCACATCCTCCACACCCAATTCCTCACAGATCGCCTTGATAAAGGTAGTCTTACCGGCCCCCATCGGACCATAGAAGGCAAAGACCGTACGATCATCCATCCCGGCGATAAACTCCTTAGCCGCCTCATGGATCTTATCCAAACTTTCTATTTTTATCGTGCTCATCTTATCTAACTTAACAATTTTCCAATAATGTTTTCACTTCACTTTTTAACGCCGGTAAATGATTAACGACTATCGCCCAAACCAATGTGTCATCCAAACTATCATAAGCATGTATAATCCGATTACGGAAACCAACAATTTGCCGCGTATTATTCAGCGATATACGTTCCGGTTGTTTGTCATATTGATTTAAAGCCTCACCTATAATAGCCAATTGCCTTTCCACCGCACTCTGCGTCTTTAGATCCATTGTATATTCTGTATAAGATATAGTATTTGCGGTAAACGACTCGATCAAGCTTATCGCCCTCATCATGTCAGACAAATACTTCTTTTCTTTTATTGTCATACAATAGAATTTTTGTTTTATCGATATTCTCCAAAAGAAATGGATTTTTTAAACTTTTCCGAGTAAGCAGATCTACTTTTCTTTGAAAAAAATCTTCTAACTTATCCCATAAAGAAAGTAATTTTTCTCCTTTTTCTAAAGGATCCATATCCTCCATCTCTACCAACAAGTCAATATCACTCCTCTGTGGATTGAATTGCTCTGTCACTGAAGATCCAAACGCATACAACGATTTTATCCCATGATTCTTACATATATCAGAGAACAAGGAAAGATTCTTACGTATTTCATTATGGATAAACATACTTCTTTTTTCGCAAAATTAAACAAAACCTACCATCCACGAACAAAAAAACGATATTTATTTCGGTTCCATCGTAATAAACGGCACCAACATCTCCTCCATCGAGATTCCTCCGTGCTGGAATGTATTTTTATAATAGGATACGTAGTAGTTATAATTATTCGGATAAGCGAAGAAATTCTCTCCGTAGGCGAAAATATACTTACTGCTTAGATTCGGGGAGGGAAGCCCTACTTTTTCCGGGTCCCGGATCTCAAATACCTCTTTTGGATTGTAGTTCAAGTTCTTGCCTACCTTATAGCGTAGATTGGTATTCGTATTCTTATCACCTATCACCTTGATCGGATTCGTTACCCGAATCGTTCCATGATCGGTCGTAACGATTACTTTTCCTCCCCGCTCGGCGATTCGTTTGAACAACTCAAGCGTAGAAGAGTGCTGGAACCATGATTTAGTCAAGCTGCGATAGGCCGCCTCGCTTTGCGCCAACTCACGGATCATCTTGCTCTCCGTACGAGCATGCGAAAGCATATCCACGAAGTTTAGCACAATCACATTCAATTGATTACGAGTAAGAGAAGGGATCGTACCCAACAATTTCTCTCCATATTGGGAATCGTGTACTTTATTATATGAGAAGGTATATTTCTTACGGAACCGATCGATCTGGGTTTGAATCAGTGGAGCCTCATTCAAATTCTTACCTTCCTCGCTCTCCTCATCCACCCACAAATCCGGAAACATCTGCTCTATTTGCGAGGGCATCAAGCCCGAGAATATGGAGTTGCGGGCATATTGCGTGGCGGTTGGCAGTATGCTATAATACAAGCTCTCGTCAAACGTAAAATACTCAGTAAGCAATTCTTTTACCACCCGCCATTGATCCAGCCGGAAATTATCGATCAATATAAAGAAAACCTTCTCGTCATTATCCAACATTGGGAAGACTTTCTTCTTAAACAGGTCGGGGCTCATCAACGGGCGATCGACCGGATTCTGTATCCAGTCCACATAATTCTTCTTCACGAATTTGGCAAAAGCGTTATTGGCCTCTTCCTTCTGCATACGGAGCATATCTGTCATTGCCACTTGGCTGCTTTCCAGTTCCAGTTCCCAGTACACCAGTTTCTTATAGACCTCCATCCAGTCGTCTGTGGTCAAGGAATCATTGATTTGCATACCTATACGACCGAATTCCTGCTGATAACCCACCGTGGTCGTCTCGGAGATAATCACGTTCTTATGGACATTCTTCTTGATAGAGAGAAGCAATTGGTTGGGATTTACCGGTTTGATCAAATAATCCGCGATCTTATTTCCGATCGCCTGATTCATGATACTTTCCTCCTCACTTTTAGTCACCATCACGACCGGCACATTCGGAGCGATCTCCTTGATATGCGACAGCGTCTCCAATCCTGTCAAGCCGGGCATATTCTCATCGAGAAAAATAATGTCAAACGATTGTTCCTTACAGCAGTCAATAGCGTCTTGCCCGCTCACCACCGGAACGACCTCATACCCTTTGTCCTGCAAGAACAAGATATGCGGTTTCAACAAATCAATCTCGTCATCAGCCCAAAGTACTCTATCTTTCTTCGCTGCCATAAGCTTACCTAGTTTATTTACAAATATATGGATAATCCTCCATATAACAACGAAAGAAACGGGATGTTTCGTATTTGATCTCGTAATTTTCCCAAATCCAGATAAGCGAATAGCCAATGAGGAGATCTCCTTCATCAACTCACGAACAGTACTCTCTCTTACTGACTAAGGTTCAAAAATATCCAATTTATCTACAACATCTACAACTATCCTTGTAATCATCTATCTTTAGACGGTTTAGCCTATGGTGGTAGATAAAAAACATCTACAATTATCAGGCCCTATCTACCATCATTTACTACTTTTCTATCTCTAAACAGAACGATCTCTCCACACTTGCCGCAATCATCATACGGTCTCTTCCTTATACAGACAAAACATTAACATATAAGCTTATACAGTTTTTATCCATGAAAAACTAAAGTTTTATACCGCTAAAACCTTTGTTTTCCGCTTAGGAAACTTTTGTTTCTATATAGGGAAACTAAGGTTTCTTCGGCACGAAACTTTTGTCTTCTGTAGGAATGAAGAAAATAGTTCCCTAGGAACTATGTTCATGACTATTTAGTGCCAAATGCCTTTTATGTTAAAACTCCAAAAGATAAGGCAAATATATTGATTTCTTTTAGCAAAACACAATCTTTTCTATTCTAAATCAATATTGTCTTATATTTTATTGACATAACTATATGATTTCAGGGCATAAAAGTCCCACCGGTTAGTCTATTTACGCTCTGTAGATACAATATGTGAATTAGGAAGAAGCGTAGTTTGTAAATACCGAATATAGTTCCTAGGGAACTTTGAAGAACTTAGTTTTACTCCAGAAGTCATGTAATCTTATTTTTATTACTCAGCTTATAATGGCAAAAGACAATTTTAACATTATTTACGAACGAAACTATCAACGATCGTTCATGTTCGCTAAATCATACGTACATGATGATATGATAGCAGAAGATATCGTATCCGATTCTCTTGTGAAGTATTGGAGACTGATCTCCACCCAAAAAGGAGAAGCAACAGAAGCTCTTTTACTTTCGATCTTGAGAAATAAAGCTCTCGACTACTTACGCCATAAAGCTGTACATGATGCTGCGATCGAAAATCTAGAAGAAATAAAAAAGCGAGAACTAAGCATCCGCATATCCACTTTAGAGGCTTGCGATCCAGAAGAAATTTTCCGGGAAGAGATACGCACAATCCTTCAGCGCACCCTACAATCATTGCCCGAACAAACTCGCAGGATATTCGAGATGAGTCGTTTCGAAAACAAAACAGTGAAAGAAATCGCTATAGAAACCAACCTCACCGTAAAAGGAGTAGAATACCACATTACCAAGACTTTAAAAGTATTACGTATCAATCTAAAAGATTATCTTCCCTTATTCTATTTTCTTTTTTCTTGACTTTTCTCGTTTTTCCACTAGGGATCTATCTTGCAGCATCGTTTATTATTTATAAAGCGAAATTAATAGATACCATGAAGGAATTACTACAACGATACATAAAAGGAGAGGTTTCAGAGAAAGAAAGACTGAAAATAGCATCATGGTTAGACGAAAGCCCTGAAAACATGCGTGAATTTCTGGTTTTACGCAAATTATATGACATTTCACTTTGGCAAGCCAATACAGATAAGACAAATTCCGTAAAGAAAGTACATTATTCCATACGGAAGATAATGGCCGAGATCTTAAAAATCGCAGCCATCTTTCTAATCGGCTTTTGGGGAAGCAAACAACTGCAGATACAACAATCGAACAAGAAACAAATGCAAACCATTCATGTCCCTGCCGGACAACGGGCAGAGGTCACCTTAGCCGATGGTACGCATGTATGGCTAAACTCTCGCTCAACCCTAAAATTTCCTGAACAATTCAGCGCAAACACCCGAAACGTGGAATTAGACGGCGAAGGTTACTTCTCTGTCCAGCACAATGAAAATAGTCCATTTACCGTACATACCCAAAATCATGATGTTCAAGTATTAGGTACAGAGTTCAATGTAAAAGCTTACCATAACACATCCTTGTTCGAAACCGCCCTTTTAAAGGGTAGTGTAAAAATCAGTTCCCCTAATTTAAGAAATGGATTACAACTCAAGCCTAATGAAATCGTTAGTATAGAGAATAGGATGCTCAAGAAATCTACAATTAATAATAGCGACTATTTTAAATGGAAAGAAGGCCTGTTCTGTTTTGAGAATGAATCAATCCAAGATCTAATAAAGAAACTAGAACTTTATTATGATACTACGATTGAGATCCAACGTCCCTCATTGTTGAAACATCACTATTCCGGCAAATTTCGTATTCAAGATGGAATAGAGCATGTATTAAAAGTACTTCAGTTAAAACATAAATTCACATACATCAAAGATGACGATAAGAATCTAATAATCATAAAGTAAGAACAGAATGTTAACCTTATAAATCATGTATGCCTATGAGATAAAAAATATCAAAAAAGAAACGGTATATAAAAACCGGGAAATGCGGCAACACTCCCCGGAAAGAATCAATACCACATGCACTTAAATCATCAGTATCAAATTCAAGAGTTACAAATGTATGAAAAATCAAACAAAAAGAGTTATGAAGTTAACTTTTATAACACTATTTCTATCAACCACAGGAATGTTTGCATCTGTTAATTCGCAAAATACACGGGTCAATATCCATGTGAACAATGCAAACACTCAAATTGTCTTAAACGAAATCGAAAAACAAACAGACTATCTCTTTGTGTACGACACCAAAGAAATAGATCTAAATCGTAAGGTTTCCGTAGAGGCGCAAAATAAAACCGTAGCAGATGTGTTATCATCTGTCTTTACCCAAACAGACATCTCATATGCGATGGAGGGTAATAACATCATGTTAATGCGAAAAAACACTTCTGTTACACAACAGAGTAACCGGAGAATTACCGGTGTTGTGAAAGACGCAATTGGTGAACCTATCATTGGAGCAAATATCGTGGTGAAGGGAACCACAAACGGTATAATCACCGACATTAACGGAAATTTCAGCCTTATGGTCTCCGAGAACGCCATCTTGCAAATTTCCTATATCGGATATCAGACACAAGAAATCCCTACCAAAGGGCAGACGAACATCCAAATTACCATGAAGGATGACGCACAAGCATTGGATGATGTCGTTGTTATCGGTTATGGTACGCAACGCAAGAAAGACGTAGCCGGATCTATCTCTTCCATATCTACGAAGGATTTATCTATTCAATCATCCGGGAATATACAGAACCTTCTTCAAGGTAGGTTATCCGGTGTGTCCGTAACAACTTCCGGCGTAGCTGGCGATGCTCCTGCTATCCGTATTCGAGGTGTCGGAACACTGAATAATAACAGCCCGTTGTATGTCATTGATGGTTTTCCTACAAAAAGCGAGATCGCATCCCAAATAAATCCTTCAAGTATAGAGTCTGTACAAGTATTGAAGGATGCTTCCTCCGCCTCTATCTATGGTTCCCAAGCAGCTAACGGGGTTATCTTAATCACGACAAAGCAAGGTAAAGAAGGAAAACCTACCGTTGACGTAAAAGTAAACGTAGGCGTGCAACTTCCCACCAACTTGCCGGAAATGCTAAACTCCCAACAATATGGAGAAGTCTTGTGGAACGCAATGAGAAACGCCGGGTTAACACCACAGCATGACCAATATGGCAACGGAGCTACACCCGTCATTCCTGATTATATTCTACCGGCAGGAGCCATGGAAGGCCAGGTAGATCTCAGCACTTATAATACTGCGGAAAATCAATTTATGCGCGCTAATAAGATCGGAACTAATTGGGCTGATGAAGTTTATCGCCCCGCACCGACTACAAACATTGATATCAGCGCACAAGGAGGTGGCAATGGGTCTAAATATTTCTTGAGCGCAAACTATTATAAACAAGAAGCTCTTGTAAAATGGGCGGGCTATGATCGCTTCTCTTTACGAGCCAATTCTCAATTTAAGATTTTGAGCTTCGCCACATTAGGATCAAACCTAAGCGCAACTTACTCTAAATACAAAGGAAGCAAATCAGACCATGAGGCCGTACGTATGGCTCCGCTTATTCCGGTTTACGACGTAGAAGGTAATTGGGCCGGAACAAAAGCTAATGGTTTAGGTGATTCCAAGAATCCGGTAGCCCAACTTTATAATCAAAGAGAGAATTACAATGACAACCTCAACTTGTTAGGTAATTTGTATTTGGATATCAATTTCTTGAAATACTTCCAATTCAAGACAAATGTCGGCGTAAACGTTGAGGATAGCGGCTCCAAAGAGTTCAATCCAAAAACTTATTGGAACAAAGGAGACGCAAATACGCTAGTGAATTCTTTAAAGGAAGCAAGAGGCCGTAAATCAGAATTGGTTTGGAACAATACTTTGACCTTCACGAAAAAATTTCGTGAAACACATAATCTGAATGTTTTGCTAGGTACAGAAGCCATTAGTTCTAAAATAGAGAATCTCTCTGCTTATAGAAGTAATTTTATTATCGAGGATCCCGATTATAGATACCTTGACGCTGGCGAATCCAACAAGGACAATACAGGCAACGCAAATGAATACGCTTTGTTCTCTCTGTTCGCACGTGTCAATTATCAATATAAAGACAAATATTATTTAGGGGCTATTATTCGTCGAGATGGGTCCTCACGTTTTGGTGCGAATCATAGATATGGCTACTTCCCAGGGGTAAACGCCGCATGGAGACTTACGGAAGAAAACTTCATGAAAGGGCAAGATATTCTTAGTGATTTGAAAATCAGAGCCAGTTACGGTTTGACAGGAAATCAGGATATCGATAACTACGCATTTGCGTCCATGTATTATACGAATATCTCAACTAGCAGCTATCCTATAGCGGGAGATCCAAACTCTGTCACTCAAGGTATCAGTAAGGAGAGCATTGGTAATCCGGATCTTAAATGGGAGACGACTACACAAACAAACATTGGTATCGACGCAGGTCTTTTTAATAATAAACTGAATTTGTCATTCGATTTCTACCATAAATATACTACCGACATCTTGCAAAGAATTACTTATCCTTCTACCGGAGGAGTGGCAAGTGCCCCATTTATGAATATCGGTGAAATGCAAAATAATGGATATGAATTGAATATCAATTTCCAGAATACGACAGACTATGGTTTCCGGTACGAATTAGGGCTCATTTTGTCCGGATATCGTAATGAGGTAAAGAAATTAGCTTCAAATCAATTCATATCGAACACATATACAAGAACAGAAGTAGGTCATCCGATTTCCTCTTTCTATGGCTATGTGATCGATGGTATTTTCCAAACACAAGGCGAGGTCGACTCGCATGTAGAACAGTCAGACAAAGCAATCGGCCGTTGGAAATATAGAGATGTGAATAATGACGGAAAAATAGACAGCCAAGATAGGGCCTATATCGGTAATCCTCACCCTGATTTCGAGTACTCTTTGAGTTCACGCTTCTATTACAAGAACTTCGATTTGTCTCTTTATATCCAAGGCAGTCAAGGAAATGATATTTGTTTCGCATCGAAAGGCGGTAGGGATGGCCTTGATTTCTGGGGAGATTATTTCAATAAAAGTACCCGTATATTGAATACTTGGACTCCTGAAAACAGAAATGCGGAACTGCCGGAGATCAATATCTTGAATCCAAATGATGAGGCAGGTAAGGTTTCTTCATACTTAATTGAAGATGGTTCTTATATTCGTTTGAAACAATTAGAATTAGGATATACCCTTCCGAAACAAACGCTTTCGAAAATTGGACTCCAGCAATGTCGTGTTTATTTGAACGCGGAAAACTTATTGACATTGACAAAGTATAACAACATTGATCCCGAGGTTAAGAACGGCGATGACAAGAATATGGGTGTCGATTATATGAATAATATGCCACTAGCACGTGTATTCTCCATTGGTTTCAATTTATCTTTCTAATACTTAAAATTAAACAAACATGAAAAATCTATTTCATATAGCGAAAAAAACGTTCACATGGGTAACCGTCACGATGGCTGTTAGCCTGTTTAATGGTTGTTCTGATTTTTGGGATAAACAACCATTAGGCAAATTGAATGAGTCTGTATTAACAGATGAAAGTACCGTAAATAAACTCCTTATTGCCTGCTATAGCCCATTAAACGGATTTATCAACGGAGTTTGGGGAATAACAAGTGGGCCGGATAATGTCTTCTATGGAGATATGTGCGCTGGAAATATCCATAAAGGAAGTACTACCGGCGATCAAGGCGAACTGCTACAGATGGAGCGTTATGTCGCTACTGCTGAAAATGGTCGTATCCGGGATAAATGGATACTGGTATATGGAGCTATTGAGCGTTGCAACGACGTACTTCGTATGCTGAATGATAATAAAATTGATGGCTTATCAGAAGAAAGTGAAATGGAAATTAGAGCAGAAGCCCGTTTCCTAAGAGGATATTATCATTTTGAAGCGAAAAAAATCTGGAACATGGTCCCTTATATTGATGAATACGTAGAAGATCCGCAAAGAAGGGTTCCCAATGACAAAGATATTTGGCCTAATATTGAAGAAGACTTCTCTTTTGCTACCGGAATTTTACCGGATAATCAGAGTGAGCCTGGAAGACCTACGAAAAACGCCGCTAAAGCGTTCTTGGCCAAGGCTTATTTATTCCAGCAAAAATACAGCGAGGCAAAAGTTTTATTAGACGAAGTCATCACTAGCGGAAAATATAAGTTACTTGACAATTATTTTGATAACTTCAATGCGGAGCAAAACAATAACGCAGAAGTGGTATGGTCTAACCAGGTAGCGGTAAATGTAGCGGGAGCTGGTTACGATCGTAGCCAACGTGGTTTCGACTTATCTTATCCCAATGCTCCAGATCAACCAAACTTAAGTGGAGCCGGATTCCAACAACCTACTTTCGACTTAGTAAATGCCTATCAAGTAGACGAAAATGGCCTACCCATGATTGACACTTACGCTAACCATGAATTCAAAAACGACCAAGATATCGAATCAAGCGAGGCATGGGAACCAGATATGGAAACCCCTGTAGATCCGAGATTAGACTGGGTCGTTGGTCGTAGAGGCATTCCATATCATGATTGGGGATTGCACCCGGGAAAAGCTTGGATCAGGGATCAAGTCAGCGCAGGTCCTTATAACCAAAAGAAATGGATTATATTAGAAAGCCAACTTGCTACATACGCTTATGACAATACAGCAAAATTTAACGCAATGAATTTCAATATTATTCGATACGCTCAAGTATTATTGTGGGCAGCGGAATGTGAGGTGGAGATTGGTAACCCTGAGAAAGCAAAAGAATATGTCAATATGATTCGTCAAAGGGTAAAAGACGGATCTTACGTGAGATTAGGAGATGAAGCGCCTTTTGGCAATGGTCCAGTTGCC
Source organism: Parabacteroides sp. AF39-10AC (assembly GCF_003635405.1). Lineage (NCBI taxonomy): Bacteria > Pseudomonadati > Bacteroidota > Bacteroidia > Bacteroidales > Tannerellaceae > Parabacteroides > Parabacteroides sp. AF39-10AC. The sequence continues at coordinate 163,979 of NZ_QTLP01000008.1, forward strand.
GCCAATTATAAAGTGGATATCTATAAGGATTCATGGGCAGGACTTAGTAAAGACGTATTACGAAAACGTGTACGATTTGAAGAACGCTTGGAACTTGCGTTAGAAGGTCATTTCTTCTTCGATTTGGTACGTTGGGATATCGCTGAGGATTTTTTAAATAAATATGTCGAAAGAGAAAAAAGACATATCCAATATTTAAATGGAGCCGTTTTTGATAAGAACCATCGCTATTACGCTATTCCTCTAACTGAAATAGATAGAAGCTATGTCGATGGTAAACCAACATTGACACAGAATCCGGGATATTAATTATAGTAAGTATGAGGGGGTATCATAATATCCCCTCCACTTTTATCTACAAAAGATTTGAATATGACACAATATCTAAAGTCACTTTATCTATGCATTTGTTTACTGGGGGGATTTATATCTTGTCAAACAAATGAAAGTATCACTCAAGATGAGGAGATACAAACAATCATGGAAGGAATCTCGAATCAAGCGGGTCAAGAAAAAAATCCTTATCTGACAGCAGGAGATAAAACCTACATAATAGGTACGCAAGATGGAAACTTCCCTGATCTTGGTGGACATACTCCCGGAGAGATGGGAGGAGTTTGGAATCATTTGATCAAGCTATTAGATGGCTTTTGGGTAAAAATGACAGATAATAAAGGTAATTCTTGTTGGTTGGAAAACGCAATACAATATACGAATTATCCTTTTGGAAGTAAATTTGAGTACGCTCCTTTATTTAATAATAGTATCCGTGTCAATCGTTTCCAATTTTGCCCACAAGGAAAAAATGGTGTTGTTATTACCTATACCATCGAAAATGTATCGGATTCAGAGCAAACGGTCCTTTTTGATTTTGTCGCAAAAACAGATTTGTTGCCTGTATGGTCATCCGGGACAATCGGGTTAAAAGACGCAAATGATGTCGTGAACTGGGATGCCCAAGATGCCATTTTTAAAGCGAAAGATTTAGGTAATAACTGGAACGTGATTTGGGGAGCGGATCAACATACGAGTATTTATCAACTAGATACTCCTACTTATATAAATACGCAAGGAACGGGTAAAAGTGCCTCTTCTACTTATACGATTACACTTCCTAAGAATCAGGAGAAAAAACTTTCTTTCGTCATCGCAGGATCAAAAGACAGTGAGGAGGATGCCCTAAAAAGTTACAAAGACATCTTAGCGAACCATTCCGAAATGTTGGAAGATAAAAAAATGTATTACACCCAACTATTAGAGAGAGGACGGATTAACATTCCAGATAAAAAGTTACAAGAGGTTTATAACTGGTGCAAAATCAATACGGAATGGCTTGCGGCAGATATGGAAAGTGCAGGACGCTTTCTGGGAGCGGGCGCAATTGAATATCCATGGTTATTCGGTTGTGATAATTCTTATTCATTACAAGGCCTTGTCGCTACAGGTGACCAAAAATTAGCAAAAGAGACATTGAGAGTTATCAAAGAGATGTCAGAGAAAGCCAATAGGAATGGCCGTATTTTGCATGAAATGGCATTCAACGCATTCGTCAGCCACAAAGGAAATACTCAAGAGACTGCTCATTTTGTCATCGCTGTATGGAATGTTTATAAATGGACTGGTGATAACAAATTCCTTGCAGATATGTATCCTTATATGCAAAAAGGTCTGAACTTCCTTTTGAAAGATATGGATACAAATAAGAATATGTTCCCCGAAGGGTATGGAATCATGGAAGTTAGAGGATTAAATGCGGAATTGATTGATGTCTCTGTTTATACCCAGCAAGCACTGGAAGTTATGTCGCAGATTGCCTTAATAATGGGAGAAGAAGCATTTGCCAGTGAGTGCGCCTCGCAAGCAATCGATTTGAAAGAAAGGATAAACGACCTATTTTGGGATAAGGATTTAGAAATTTATTGTGATTTTTATGGAACGAGAGAGCAAGCCTTAGAAACGACTAAAGGTGCTATCGAACAGGTTCGTAATACAGAATACAGGTGGGATGTTGCCGAGGTTTCCTTACAGGAATATGAGGATAGCAAGAAAAAGCATATCGCAATGTATGAGGATATGTATAAACAATTTGAAGCGTATCCAACTGGTATTATGAAAGGATGGTTAACTAACAAGAATTGGGTAATAAGCACTCCAATAGAAACTCATATTGCCTCAGAAGACAGAGCTATTCGGCAATTGGATAAAGTACGAAAAGAGCATTGCGGCGAATATGGTCCTTATTTATCCGCAGTCGAAAGAGATCGCATGATGACTATCGCAACAGGCGTACAAGCGATGGCCGAATGCGCTTACGGACGTGTAGATGAGGCTTTATGGTATATCAATCGCATCGTCGATACATTTGGCCGTACACTTCCGGGATCAATTAATGAGATGATGCCTGATTATGGCTGCCCTGTTCAAGCATGGACCATCTATGGTATAGCAACACCTTTGATTCGTTATATATATGGCATACAACCAGAAGCCTATAAAAAGACCTTGACCCTAAGTCCTAATTTACCATCAGATTGGGACTTTATTGAAATGAAAGATCTTCCTGTTGGAAATAATAAGATTAATTATAAAGTAAAACAACTGGAAGATGGATTGGAAATCACGTTAGATACAACTGAAAAGGATTGGAGTTACCTATTAAGACCGGTAAAACAACCTATCAAGCGATTTATCGTGAATGGTAAGGAACAACGGATTTAGAGAGAGACGGGGCATGCCCCGTCTCCACATATAGACACCGCCTCATAATGATCTAAAATTAAAACAGATAACCCCAACTATTTTGAGTAAATAGAACTTAGTCTGAATTCCGTATTCAAGACCTCTTTCCACTCTAACCTTTTACTATCAATGCGATAAATGGATAACAATCAATTTCTTTCATCCCATATTATACTTGAGATAACCGGAAAGCGGGGAAAATGAAAGTATGATTACTTTAACTATTTTTCTATCAAAAATTCCTACTTTTACCGCTAAATCTGTATTGAAGATGAAAGGAGACGATTTTAATATCATTTATGAACGGAATTACCGACGGTCATTCCTGTTCACCAAATCATATGTACATGATGACATGGTGGCTGAGGATATCGTAGCTGAATCGCTTGTAAAATATTGGCGACTGGTCTCTGCTGGAGAAAACGAGATAACAGAAGCCTTATTGCTCACGATTTTGAAAAATAAAGCCCTTAACTATTTACGCCATAAAGCCATACATGATGCCGCTATTGAAAATTTAGAGGAAATAAAAAATAGAGAACTAAGCATTAGAATTTCCACACTCGAGGCTTGCGATCCGAAAGAGATCTTCTCTGATGAGGTCAATAGGATCATCCACAAAACTTTAAAAAACTTACCAGAACAAACTCATCGAATATTCGAGATGAGCCGCTTCGAGAATAAAACCGTAAAAGAAATAGCGGATGAGACAAACCTCACCATAAAAGGTGTAGAATACCACATAACCAAGGCTTTAAAAGCTTTGCGTATCAACTTGAAAGACTATCTACCCTTATTTTATTTTCTTTTTTCTTAATTTTTTTCATTTTTCCACTAGGGATTTAGCGCACAGCGTTGTTTTTATAATAGAAAATAAATTAACAGACATTCATGGAGCAATTACTACAACGGTACATAAGAGGTAAGGTTTCCGAAGAAGAGAGACTGAAAGTAGTGTCATGGCTGGACGAAAGTCCTGATAACATGCGTGAATTTCTGGCTTTACGTAAATTATATGATATTTCACTTTGGCATACGGATACAGAGCAAAAAACACTTCATAAAAAATTCATTCCAACAATTCGACGTATCGCAATCGAAACACTAAAAATAGCAGCGATCTTTTTAATTGGAATCTTTGTTACTAAACAATTCGTAGAACAAAAAAAGGTAGAGGATATACAAATACAAACCATCCATGTACCCACAGGTCAGCGAGCTGAGTTAACTTTAGCGGACGGGACACATGTTTGGCTCAACTCTCGCTCGACATTGAAATTTCCTAATAAATTCGGCACAAATAAACGGAACGTAGAACTTAACGGAGAAGGGTATTTTTCTGTACATCATGACAAAAAACGTCCTTTTACCGTACAAACCGAAAAATACGCAATTCATGTATTGGGTACCGAATTTAATGTTAAGGCATATCACAACAGTCCTTTATTTGAGACAGCATTATTAAATGGCAGCGTAGAAATATCTTCCTTAACTATGCCGAAAAGATTACGCCTAAAGCCGAACGAGATGGCGATCGCAAGTCAGGAAGGATTAAATACATCCCATATTCCTGACTACAACTACTTTAAATGGAAAGAGGGATTATTCTGTTTCGAAGACGAGTCGATCCAAAGTTTAATAGAAAAGTTACAGCTTTATTATGATATTAAAATTGATGTTCAACGACCATCCTTACTTCAATACCGTTATTCCGGCAAATTCCGTATCAAAGACGGAATTGACCATGTATTGAAAGTATTACAATTAAAACATAAATTCACTTATACAAAAAATGAAGAGACGAATCTAATCGTGATAAAATAAATATTTAGTCGTTAACCTTTTAAATACAGAATATAGAGAATGAAAACATAACAAACAATTAACAGCACAAATTACACAAAAAGGGAGATGCTGCAACATCCCCCTTCCGTAAGTCAGTACCAGACTTGCGAAAATAAATTCATTTAGTACTAACAAATAAGACATTACAAATGTATGAAAAAAATTTGTAACGGGCATTTTATGTCCCCTTTTAACACAGAAGACAAAACATTTCGAATAATGAGATTAACATTCATTGCATTATTTGTATTCAGTTTCAGCTTACTCGCATCCGTACATTCACAAACGATGCGCATCAATATCAATGCTAATAATGAATCTACGCATTCAATTTTAGAACAGATAGAACAGCAAACTGATTATTTATTCATTTATAATACAAATGAAATCGACTTAAACCGTAAAGCATCCGTACACGCTCAAGACCAAACGGTAATGGATGTTTTGTCACAAATTTTCAGAAACACGAATATTGGATATGCGATTGAAGGCAGTAATATCATGTTGATGAAGAAAGATGAAAAAGCAGAACAACAACAGGATAACAATAAGGTCTCAGGAACAATTACAGATAAATCCGGAGAACCTATTATCGGTGCTAACGTCGTTATAAAAGGAACAACTAACGGAACTATTACAGATATAGATGGTAATTATACGTTAGATGTTCCTGTTTCTGCCATCTTGCAGATTTCCTATATCGGATATTTGACACAAGATGTTCCTGTAAATGGGAAACAACAAATCAATATTCGTTTAGTAGAAGATACGCAACAATTAGACGAGGTGGTAGTGGTTGGCTACGGTACACAGAAAAAAGGGGAATTAACTTCATCTATTTCCAGCATAAAAAGCGAAACATTCATTCAAGGTTCAGTACAAGACGCAGCCCAGTTGCTTCAAGGAAAGGTTGCGGGACTTGGCATTGTCATGCCTAATGGTGATCCGACGTCTTCATCCCAAATTGTATTGCGTGGTATCGGCTCACTAAAAGGAGACCGAGTTCCATTAGTTATTGTCGATGGAGTTCCGGGTGATATGAGCACTGTTGCACCAGAAGATATCGAAAGCATAGATGTTATAAAAGACGGCTCAGCCGCCGCTATTTATGGAACTAGAGGAAATAATGGTGTTATTTTCATCACCACAAAAAAAGTGAAAGGAGAGATACCTGTAACTATTGATATTCAAGCTTATGTCACTACCCAGCAAATCAAAAAAAGATTAGATATGATGGATGCCGATCAATACCGTCAATTAGTAAAACAAGGGAAACCCGGCGCTATTGATTATGGTTACGACACAGATTGGCTAGACCAGATATTAAGGACTCCTATTTCTTACGTAACTAATGCCAGTCTACGCGGAGGTAATCGCAACTCTAATTATATCGCAAACATAAACTATAAGTCTGGCCAAGGCATTATCAAACGCTCAGACAATAGAGTATTAACCACACGATTGGAAATCAACCACTCTATGTGGGATAACTTATTAAAGTTTAATTTAAACATCATGGGTAAAGAACAAAGATATACAGCCTTAGGAGATGGCAAAAGCTTCAATGGGGAAATTTACCGAAATGCGTTAATCAATATTCCAACTGAACGTCCGAAAGACGATAACGGAAACTGGATTGAACATCCGACAATGAACGGATATATGAATCCGGTAGCTGCGCTATATGAAAGTAATGGCGAGAATAAAAGTACCCAATTACGTACATTCGGAACCGTTACATTGACTCCCATGGATGAATTTTTCGTAAAAGCATTAGTGTCGAGAACCTCTTATAATCAAACCCGCGGATATGCTGAAACTAAAAAACACATATCAACTGTCCGCAATGGCAAAAACGGGTTTGCTTCTCGCGGAACAACTGCTTCTATCGATAATCTGTTAGAGATCACAGCCCAATACAAAAATAATTTTGGTGCTCATAATCTTACTGGTTTAGCGGGTTATTCTTATCAAGACAATACTTATGAAAATTATTGGATGCAAAACTGGGATTTTCCATCCGATCAATATAGCTATAATAATATGGGGGCTGGAGCTGCCTTAAAAAGAGGAGAAGTTGAGGAAAAGTCTGAAAAAAACAAGTCTAAGTTAATCGGTGTATTTGCTCGTATCAACTATAGTTTCAATGATCGTTATTTAGCATCTGTCAGTATCCGTCATGAAGGAGCTACACAATTCGGAGCTAATTATAAATGGGGAAATTTTCCGGCCGTATCCGTAGGCTGGAATATACATAATGAGGAATTCATGAGCTCCTTACGTTTTATCAGTAGCTTGAAAGCTCGTTTAGGTTTTGGTGTAACGGGTTCCATTCCTGAAGATCCATATATGTCATTAAGCCGCTTGACCAGCGATAAGAATCTCTATACTGGTTCTGGCTGGCTCCCTTCATTAAAACCTTCAAGTAACGCAAATCCAAACCTGCGTTGGGAAAAAAAAGAAGAGTGGAACTTAGGAGTAGACTTCGGTGTCCTTGATAACCGTATCAGTGGATCTATAGACCTTTATAAACGCACGACAAAAGATATGCTATGGAACTATCAAGTAGCCACTCCTCCTTATTTATATCAGGAAATCCTCGCAAACGCAGGAACTATGCAAAATAAAGGACTAGAGATACACCTCAGTGCAATCCCAGTACAAACAAAAGAATTCTCATGGACAACTAGCTTTAATTATTCGACTAACAAAAATAAGTTGGTTGCCTTATCCAACGAGGAATTCCAATTAAAATCCGGTTATATAGAAGATGGCTGGACTGGCGAACCTATCCAACAATATACCCATCGAATATTTGAAGGGGGTGAGGTTGGTAATTTCTACGGTTTTAAAACTATTGATATAGATAGCGAAGGACGTTGGATTATTGAAGATAAAAACGGTAATCCAAAACCGATCTCAGAGCAACAAGCAGAAGATAAAAAAATTATTGGAAATGGCCTGCCCAAACACCTATTAAGCTGGGATAACAGTTTTACCTTCAAAAATTTCGACTTAGGTATAACTATGCGAGGTGCATTCGACTATGACATCCTCAACTACCCCCGCATGTTTTATGAATGTCCTGTAAACTTGACCCGGGGAAATTTGCTTGCCACAGCTTATGAACCGAAGTACGGAAAGACTGTACTAAACGACCAACAGGAACTTCAATATGTTAGCTATTTCATCGAAAGAGGAAACTTTTGGAAAATTGATAATATCACCATTGGTTATACCTTAAAACTTAAGAATGATTATTTAAAAAGGATACGTATATACGCAACCGGTAATAACCTATTCACATTTACAGGATACAGTGGATTAGACCCTGAGGTTAATACGCAAGGACTTAATCCCGGATGTGATGAATTAGGCCGTTACCCTTCTACACGTTCCTTTACTTTAGGCGCAATGTTTACTTTTTAAAATAAATAAACTCATGAATACAATTAAAAAACATATAAATATCTTATTATTAGGTTGCTGTTCATTGAACTTTATTTCCTGCACAGACCTAACCGAAGAAATCTTCTCTGACATTACTGAAGATAGTTATAAATATGAAGCTGGAGACGCAACTAAAGTGGTTGGTGCCGCTTATACCAATCTTCAAGATTGGGGATATTGCGGTTCCGGACAAGCTCCAATGCTGAGTCAAGAAATATGTACCGATGCCGCAGTGTTCCCCGCTAATGGTTCCGGTTGGGATGATGGAGGTGTATTTCGTAGAATGCATCAACATTCATGGAACTCCGAACAATTACAAGTGAATCGTTTATGGGAAGTTTGCTATTCCGGAATTATCTTGGCAAACCGGGCTATCAGCATTATCAACCAAGATGATTTTCCTTTTGCCGCTAATGAAAACAAGGCTGCCATGATCGCTGAATCTCGAGCATTACGTGCTTTCTATTACTGGTACATCATGGATAATTTTGGAGATGCTCCTTTAGTCACGGAACCCACCTCAGAATTACCTGTAAAAACATCCCGGAAGGATCTTTATGATTTTATAGTCAAAGAACTAAAAGAGTCTTTCAGCGATCTCCCAACAGAGAAAAATGAATCTAATTATGGAAGATTCACATTATGGGGAGCTAAAGCCCTCCTCGCTAACGTATATTTGAACGCAGAAGTATATACAGGTGATCCCCAATGGAATGCTTGTATTCAAGAGTGTGATGATATTATTAATTCAGGAAAATACAGTTTAGACATTAATTATAGCGATCCATTTAAGGCACACAATGAAAACTCATTAGAAAATATATTAGTCATTCCTTATGATGAAATATTTGCCACTGGATTTAACTATCATTTAGCCGCCTTACACGGAGCAAACCAAAAAACGTATGATCTAGTTGGAAGCCCTTGGGGAGCTGGGGCCTATAAAGGAATACCTCAATTCATCGACACCTATGATCCAGATGACGAACGTTTAAATGCGACTTGGCTAGGAGGTCCCCAATACGCATCTGACCGGACACCTCTCACAGGCTCTTATGACTTAATGGGACAACCGCTTATCTTCGTCAACAAAATGCCCAACGGAATTTTCACTGGTGAGGCAGAAGGATATCGCTGGTTAAAATATGAGGTTGAGATGGGAGCCAGAAGTGAACTAAATAATGATTTGGTCTTATTCAGACTTACGCAAGTCCATATGATGAAAGCAGAATGCCTTTTACGTACTGGGAAAGCAGATCAAGCAGCGTCTATTGTAAGTATGGTCAGAAAAAGAGCTTTTAAAGAACATCCTGAAAAAGCAATTGTCTCAGGAGCGCAATTACAAGAAAAATCCTGTTACAAATACGGTACGGTAGAAAACTATGTATTAACTTCGCAAAATCAAGTTTATCCGGAAAAATTCGGACGTTTCTATGATGAACTAGGTTGGGAATTCGCTGGAGAATCTTATCGCCGGAGAGATATGATACGTTTCGGTCATTTCACAAAAGCTAAATGGTTATCTCATGAGCCGAATGGAGATTATAAAACGGTATTTCCCTTACCTCAAAAAGTAGTAGATACCAATCCGAATCTGGAACAAAATCCGAATTATCAATAATAACATAGAGGGTATGTCTCTATATTGACATACCCTCCTTTAATCTCAATTTCTAAAGCTATATGAAGCAATACCTTTTACTCGCTGCGTCTGCCTTTCTTTTGCAAGGGTGCCAGACCTCTAAAGAAGATATAAAGGAACAGCCTTTGAAAATGATCGAGCAGATCGATTTTTCTCATGTGAAAATCAATGACAACTTTTGGTCACCCAGACTCAGCAAACATGTCTCGGCGACCTTGCCTGTCTGTATCGATCAAATAGAGAATCAAACCGGACGTATCCGTAATTTCGAGAATGCAGCGAAAGGGGAAGGAGAGCATTCCGGCATTTTCTTTGATGATTCCGATGTATATAAAGCGTTAGAAGGTATGGCTTATAGCCTGATCAACAATCCGGATCCCGAGTTGGAAAAGAAAGCGGACGAATGGATTGACAAATTCGCTGCCGCCCAACAACCGGATGGCTACATCAATACCTTCTATACTCTCACCGGATTGGATAAACGGTGGACCAATATGGACAAGCATGAGATGTACTGCGCCGGGCATATGATTGAGGCTGGAGTGGCATATTACCAAGCAACCGGAAAGCGTAAGTTATTAGATGTATGTATCCGCATGGCAGATCATATGATGAGCCAATTCGGACCGGGAAAACGGCATTGGGTACCGGGACATGAGGAAATAGAACTGGCGCTTGTCAAGCTTTATCAAACCACCCAAGAGCAAAAATATCTGGATTTCGCTTATTGGCTGCTGGAGGAACGCGGACACGGTCACGGCACTATGGGTGATGAAGGTAAATGGGACCCGGTTTACTATCAAGATATCGTTCCCGTCCGGCAACTTACCGATATCTCCGGGCATGCGGTACGATGTATGTATTTGTATTGCGGTATGGCCGATGTGGCTGCCTTGAAGAATGATACGGGATATATAGCCGCCATGGATCGTCTATGGGATGATGTGGTACACCGCAATATGTATATCACCGGGGGTATCGGTTCATCCCGGGATAACGAAGGGTTTACGGAGGATTACGATTTACCGAACCTAGATGCTTATTGCGAGACTTGCGCTTCTGTCGGAATGGTGCTTTGGAACCAACGTATGAACCAACTTACCGGAGACTCTAAATACATCGACGTACTGGAACGTTCTTTATATAACGGTGCGCTTGCCGGTATCTCCTTGGGTGGAGACCGCTTCTTCTATGTCAACCCGCTGGAATCTAAGGGTGATCACCATAGACAAGAATGGTATGGTTGCGCTTGTTGTCCAAGTCAGCTTTCACGCTTCTTGCCTTCTATCGGAAATTATATCTACGCCTCCTCCGATGATGCGTTATGGGTAAATCTATATATCGGAAATACGGGGCAAATACGGATAGGAGAGACTGATATCCTATTAACACAAGAAACGGACTATCCGTGGGATGGATCGGTAAAACTAACAATTTCTACTTCTCAGCCTTTGGAGAAAGAGATACGCCTCCGCATTCCGAATTGGTGCAAAACCTATGATTTAAGTATCAATGGTAAGAGAATAAACGTGTCTGAGGAAAAAGGCTATGCGGTAATCAAGGATTGGAAATCGCAAGATGTAATCGCTCTAGATATGGATATGCCCGTGGAAATTGTTGCGGCAGATCCGCATGTCAAGGAAAATTTCGGCAAACGGGCGATTCAACGAGGGCCACTTGTATACTGCATGGAAGAAATAGACAACCCGGAATATTTCGATCAAATCCAGTTGAGCCCAAGTACAACATTCCAGACAGCCTTCGTTTCCGATATATTGAATGGGATAAAAACAATTAAAACAAACGGTAGGGCACAATCTGCTACCTTCATTCCCTATTATGCGTGGGATAACCGTAAAGCAGGAAAAATGAGGGTATGGATCCCCTATAACGAATAACTAAAAAAGCATCAAAATGAAGTATTTATTAACGATAACATTATCAAGCCTAATCTCAATTACCTCCTTTTCTGCCACTTTGCCGGGAAATGAAGGTTCTATCAACATTAATTACCCGAACAATCGTTATCCATTAGCCTCTAAGCCTTATATAGAGTTGCCTATTGGGGATGTTAAACCTGCGGGTTGGCTAAAAATCCAAATGGAACGAATGTGTACGGGAATGACCGGCCATCTGGATTCTATCTATACGAAAGTAATGGGACCGCGTAATGGTTGGTTAGGCGGAGATGGAGACGTATGGGAACGAGGCCCATACTGGATAGATGGCTTACTACCTTTGGCTTACATCATGAATGATGAGGCCTTGATCCAAAAAGTAAAGCCTTGGGTTGAATGGACATTGGCCTCCCAAAAGCCTAACGGATATTTCGGGCCAGATACAGACAGAGACTATGAACCCGGCTTACAACGGGATAACGCACAAGATTGGTGGCCCAAAATGGTTATGCTCAAAGTTCTGCAACAATATTATTCCGCTACCAACGATCAAAGAGTTATCTCGTTCCTCACTAATTATTTCAAATACCAGCTTTCTGAACTACCTAAAAGTCCTCTGGGAAAATGGACTTTCTGGGCTGAACAACGAGGAGGGGATAATCTGATGGTCGTATATTGGCTTTATAATATCACGGGCGATCCTTTCCTTCTGGAGTTAGGAGAGTTAATCCATAAGCAAACCTTCAATTGGACCGACGTGTTCTTGAACCAAGATCATTTAGCCCGGCAAAACAGCCTGCATTGTGTAAATCTCGCCCAAGGATTCAAGGAACCTGTCATTTATTACCAACAGAGCCATAATCCTCAAAATCTGGAAGCGGTTAAGGAAGCTGTACGGAAAATGCGCCATACGATTGGTTTTCCTACAGGATTATGGGCGGGAGATGAACTTTTACGTTTCGGTAACCCGACACAAGGATCAGAACTCTGTACCGCTGTCGAGATGATGTTCTCTCTCGAGAAAATGTTAGAGATAACCGGAGATGTCCAGTGGGCTGATCATTTAGAGAAAGTCGCATACAATGTACTGCCAACGCAGATCAAGGATGACTTTTCCGCACGACAATATTATCAGCAAGTCAATCAAATAGCGATCACTTGCGAAGGACGTAACTTTGTCTCACCACACGAGGACACAGACATTGTTTTCGGAGAATTGAGCGGTTATCCTTGTTGTACCTCCAATCTACATCAAGGCTGGCCTAAATTCACACGACATCTATGGTTTGCCACCGCCGATAATGGCATCGCTTCACTTATCTACGCACCATCGGAAGTGACTGCCCAAGTGGGAAACGACATCACGGTTAAAATCGCAGAGAAGACCGATTATCCCTTTGAAGAAAAGATCGATTTCAATTTATCGTTCCCTAGCAAGAAAGACAAGAAAGCCTTTTTCCCTTTTCACTTGCGTATTCCTGCTTGGTGTAATAATCCCGTGATTACGATAAATGGCGAGGCTGTCTCTATCGCAGCTCACTCTGGCGAAATCGTACGAATCAACCGGGAATGGAAAGATGGCGATCATATCCAGCTAGAGCTACCCATGCGTATATCCACAAGCAATTGGTATGACGATGCGGTTGTCATCGAACGAGGCCCATTATTGTATTCCCTAAAGATGGATGAGAAATGGGAACGCAAGGTTGATCAACGCCCGGAGTCTTCACATAAAGGAGAATGGTATTATGAGGTCACCTCTACTTCAGCATGGAATTATTCCCTGATTCGCAAATATCTGAAAGAAGAAGAACTAGAGAAAAATTTCGTCGTTAGAAAGGCAGAGAACATAGCCCCTTACCCATGGAACCTAGAGAATGCCCCTATCACGATTAAAACAAAGGGACGGATCTTACCTTCATGGAAAATGTTCAAAGGTTCCGCCGGCCCCGTAAATTTCTTCATGCAAGCCAACGAACCGATGGGTGATGAAGAGACGATCGAGTTAATTCCTTATGGCTGTACCACTTTACGTATAACCGAGTTCCCGGTACGATAAAATAATGTGCCAATGCTTATTCTACACAAAGAGTATTCGCATTGGCACATTATTTTCAATTCTTCTTCATCGTATAATCCTTCACCCCCAAGGAATCATACGCCTGCAAAAGCGCCTCGTCATTATCGGAGATCATTAACAACTTGTCGTTCTCCTTTAATTCCGTATTTCCTTTCGGGATGAAATAGCGGCCTTCCCGTTTCACCATTACCGCCAAGGTATGATCGGGTAAAGTCAGCTGCATCAATTTATTTCCATGGGATAATACCGCCGGGGTAATATCGATCTCGCTCATAGCGCTCTTGATCTCCTCGGGAAGCTCGATGCCAAACTCATCCTTTCGTTCCGGCTCATCCACCATATCCAGCCATTTAGCGGCTTGGGTAACCGTGGTTCCTTGGATCAGCAAAGAAAGAATCGTGATAAAGAATACGATATTAAAGAACATACCGGCATGCTCGATCCCGGCGATCATCGGGTAAGTAGCGAAAATAATAGGAACCGCCCCGCGTAATCCCACCCATGAGATATACAGTTTACCTTTGAAGGAGAAATTCTTATAAGGTATCAAGCAAAGGAACACGCTAATCGGACGGGCGATCAAGATCATAAAGACTCCCACCATAACACCTACACCCGTCACCGGTAATAACTCATGCGGGTTCACTAGCAAGCCTAACGTAAGGAACATCACGATCTGCCACAACCAAGCGAAACCGTCAAAGAACGTCCCCATACTTTTCTTGTGAACAATCTTAGCGTTACCAACCACCAAACCAGCGATATAAACCGCTAAATAGCCATTACCCTTACATAAGGTCGTAGCGGCGAAGGTGAAGAAAGCCGTAGCCAATAAAAGGATCGGATACAAAGACTCGTTATCTATATCGATCTTATTAATAATCAACACAGCCAGTCTCCCCAATAAGAAACCGGCGATAGCTCCCACCGATAATTGAATGACCAAGGATAGCCCGGCCTCCCAAATATTCATACCTCCGCTTTGTATGTAAGCGATCAGAAGCAAGGTAAGCATATAAGCCATCGGGTCATTACTACCACTCTCCAGTTCCAAGGTAGGACGCAGACGCTCTTTCAAATAAACCCCTTTACTGCGCAAGATGGAGAAAACCGAGGCTGAGTCCGTAGAGGACATGACCGCCGCCAGCAATAAAGATTCCGGGAAAGTCAACGTAACATATTTGCCAAATAAACCAAATAACCAATAGATAAACCCGCCCGTGATAAAAGTCGTGGCCAGCACCCCGAGCGTGGCCAATACCACACCTTGCGAGGCGATAGGTTTGACCTCCGCAACTTTCGTATCCATACCACCCGAGAACAAGATGATACTCAACGCCAACATGCCGATAAACTGGGCTACATTCGGATCGCTGAACTGGATGCCCAGACCATCGCTGCCAAACAACATTCCCACACCAAGGAACAACAACAAAGCGGGTAAGCCGAAACGATAACCGGCCTTACCGGCGAATATACTTAAAAACAGGATCACAGAAGCTATTAATAGCACTTGCTCAGGATTTTGAAACATACGCAAAACGGGTTTTATGATTAGTGATTTGATACTTTGTCACAAAGTTCGTAAACTTTTTGTAATTATAATCACACAAAAAGAAGAAATCCGGTCCCCAATTTACACGAAGGCTAGATTTATTCTTTCTATAGAAAAACAAATCTTTCTTACAAATGGTTCGATAATTTTTCTATCTCACATAGAATCATTACTTTTGACGCACATACATATCCGCTTTATGAACAAAAAACATCTATTCGCACTGTTGTTTACATTACTCGTATGGACGAGTTGTAACAACCAACAACATTTTATTACCGACGCCGCTTACCGAGCTGAGGTTGAGAATGATTTCCAAGCGAAACAGGCCGCTCTGCCTAACGGAGACCTTTTCGCAGTATTTAACGATCAAATGACTCCCGAAGAGAGGGAGGCGTTAACCTTCATGTACGCCTATATGCCGATTGGAGACATCACGGACTATAGTGGCGATTTCTATTTGAAAAACATCCGTTCCTCTTTCCAAGCACGGAATGAGATGCCTTGGGGCGATAGCATCCCAGAGGATATCTTCCGCCATTTCGTATTGCCGGTACGAATCAACAATGAGAATCTGGATGAAAGCCGCATGGTTTTCTTTGATGAGTTGAAAGACCGGGTGAAGGGTCTCTCGTTGTACGATGCCGTACTGGAAGTGAATCACTGGTGTCATGAGAAGGTTATCTATACCCCTTCCGATGGGCGCACAAGTTCCCCTTTGGCATCCGTGAAGACCGCCTACGGTCGTTGCGGCGAGGAGTCTACCTTCACGGTAGCCGCTTTACGTTCCGTGGGTATCCCCGCACGTCAGGTATATACACCTCGCTGGGCGCATACGGATGATAACCACGCATGGGTAGAAGCTTGGGTGAATGGTAAATGGTATTTCTTCGGCGCTTGCGAGCCCGAACCGGTATTGAATCTGGGTTGGTTCAACGGCCCTGCTTACCGGGGTATGTTGATGCATACGAAAGTATTCGGTAAATACAATGGCCCGGAGGATGTCATGGAACGTACCGATGGGTATACCGAGATCAACGTGATCGATAATTACGCACCTTCGGCTAAAGCTGTTATCACGGTTACGGATGCCAATGGTAAGCCGGTAAAGGACGCTTTGGTAGAATTCAAGATTTATAACTATGCCGAGTTTAACAGTGTAGCCCGCAAGAAGACGGACGCGGATGGCAAATGCTCATTATCCGCCGGAAAAGGGGATATGCTGGTATGGGCCAGCAAAGATGGCAAGTTCGGCTACAGCAAGGTCTCTTTCGGCAAGGACGGAGAGGTTACGATCGCCTTGAATAAGAAACCGGGAGATGTGGAGACGATCGCCCTAGATATCATACCACCGGTGGACGGCTCTATCCCAGCGGAAGTTACACCGGAGCAAAAGGAAGCGAACGCCAAACGCTTATTGGAGGAAGACGCTATCCGTAATAAATATGTAGCCACTTTCTATACGGAAGAGAAAGCGGAGGCTTTAGCGAAAGAATTGGGTATCGACCCGATGAAGACGGAGGATTTCATGATCGGTAGCCGTGGTAACTGGATGGAGATCGAGAAGTTCTTACGGGAGACTCCCGCCGAGAAGCGTACGCAGGCGATGGCATTATTGGATGTCGTATCCGCTAAGGATCTACGTGATACACCTGCGTCTGTCCTCGCAGATCATTTGAATAATACGCCGGCCGTTCAAAGCGAATGGTTCAATGAATATATCATGAATCCTCGTGTGGCCAATGAGTTCCTGACTCCTTATAAGAGTTTCTTCGCCGCAAATATTGAGCCTTCCCTTGCGAAACAAGCCGTAGAGAATCCACAGGCATTGGTGGATTGGGTGAAGAATAACGTCTCCATTAACGATGCGCTAAACGCACAACGTATTCCGATCATGCCGATGGGTGTATGGAAATCTCGTATCGCTGATAAGGGCTCCCGTAATATCTTCTTCGTGGCCGTGGCTCGTAGCTTAGGTATTCCGGCACGTATCGAGCCGGTAGCCCGCAAGATCCAGTACTTCAAAGACAACGCTTGGGTAGACGTCGATTTCGAGGCTGCCGTACAGACGACCGCTAAACAAGGCAAGGTAATCGCTTCTTACCAACCAATCAAGGCGCTGCAAGACCCGAAATATTACAGTCACTTCACGATCGCCAAGGTTTTGCCGAACGGTACTTTACAGACCTTGAATTTCGAGAGAGGCGGTAATGTGGATATGGGCTTGGGAGATACTTGGAGCGGATTACTGAAGAAACCGTTATCCATGGATGAAGGTAATTATATGTTAGTGACCGGTACTCGTATGGCAAACGGTAGCGTATTGGCCGAGATCGAGTTTTTCAATGTGGAGGCAGACAAGACCACCCCGATCCAATTGGAGATGCGCGAAAGCAAGGACGAGATACAGGTGATCGGTAATTTCAACTCCGAGAATAAATTCAAACGTGCGGACAACGGCGAGGAAACTAGCTTGCTAGCTACTACCGGACGTGGCTACTATATCGTAGCGCTTCTAGGCTCCCGCCAAGAACCGACAAACCATGCGATGCGTGATATCGCCGCCGTGAAGAAGGAACTAGAAGATTGGGGACGAGGCATCGTGCTTCTCTTCCCTGACGAGAAGGGCTATAAGAACTTCGATCCGAAAGAGTTCGGCGATTTACCGGGCACGATCACATACGGTCTGGATATCGACGGGGCGATCCAAAAGGAGATGGCTACAGCGATGAAATTGCAAAACGCCAATACCTTGCCGATCTTCTTGATCGCCGATACGTTCAACCGTGTCGTATTTGTCTCTCAAGGCTATACGATTGGCTTGGGCGAGCAGTTAATGAAAGTTATACATAAGCTATAACAGATCGTTTCACAAGTGTGATCTGATCTTTTCACCCATGTGAAACGATCGGATCACGGCTGTGAAACGTTCTTTTCACCTATGTGAAAAGATCTATACGACAGGAGACACTCATTTCTTCTACCACAAACCGATCAGACTTCCTCCCTAGATTCGTTTTAATTCCCTTATTTTTCCCGTTCTTCCCAATCAAGGATTCATCTCTCAAAAAAATAATATCTTTGATTAAACCTTTTTACGAAAGGGCAGTCTAAACTTGCGTTTAGTTATATATTTTGGAGTAACGAGTGTAAATTATCAGTAAATACCATACGAGAACATGATGACAAAGAGAGCGAAATGGGGAGTTACGGCGGCTATCTTATTAATGATAGCGGGAATGATCGCTTACCCTCAATTGAAAAACAAGTTCAAGGCATCCCAAGATGCCGCTTCCGTCGTACCCACATCGGGCACGAGCCTGCGAAACCAGACACTTAACATCAACGCCGAGGTATTGAAATACCAATCATTAACCGATAAGATCATGAGTACCGGGAGTACCCTTCCGGACGAAGAGGTGGATTTGGCTTTCGAGTCCTCCGGTAAGGTGGTAGCAATCTATTTCACGGAAGGTACCCACGTAAAGGCGGGCGATCTGTTGGCCAAAATCAATGACAAGCCGCTGCAAGCCCAGCTAAAGAAGCTGGAGGCTCAAGTTCCTTTAGCCAAGGATCGTGTCTATCGCCAACGTACCTTGTTGGAGAAAGACGCCGTCAGCCAAGAGGCCTACGAGCAAGTAGCCACCGAATACGAGAAGCTAATGGCGGATATCGAGCTAGTCAAAGCGAATATCGCCCAGACAGAGCTTCGGGCTCCTTTCGATGGAATCATCGGACTTCGCTCCGTGAGTGAGGGCGCGTACGTTACCTCCTCCTCTTCCGTAATCGCCAAGTTGACCAAGATATCCCCTTTGAAAATCGAGTTCTCCATCCCCGAGAGCTACGCAGCCGAGGTACAAGACGGAACCCCGATCCTATTCCGCATGGAGAAAGACGGTATGATGCAGAACTATAAGGCGACCGTTTACGCCGTGGAAAGCAAGGTAGATATGGCGACCCGTACCTTGAAAGTACGTGCCACTTACCCGAATCCGGGCGAGAATATCTTACCCGGCCGTTATACCTCCGTCGAGATCAGCAAGCGGGAGATCAAGGACGCTTTAGCCATCCCCAGCGAGGCCGTTATCCCCGAGATGGGAAAAGACATCGTTTACTTATATAAGAACGGCGTGGCCGAGCCTCAAGAGATCACGATCGGTATTCGAACCGAGAGCCGTGTACAGGTATTGCAAGGGTTGAATGTGGGCGATACGCTGATCACGTCCGGCGTGATGCAGTTACGTACCGGCATGAAAGTTTCTATTGACAACTTGACTGAATAAGGAGAAGAACGATGGCAAATATTTCAGAAACCAGTATAAACCGGCCCGTACTCTCGACAGTGATGATGCTGGTCATCCTCCTGTTCGGCTTTATCGGTTACCGGTTCCTTGGCGTCCGGGAGTTCCCGAGCGTAGACCAGCCGATTATCTCGGTCAACGTATCTTATCCCGGAGCGAACGCCGACGTGATCATGAATCAGATCACCGAGCCGTTGGAGCAGAATATCAACGGTATCCCGGGTATCCGTTCATTGAGTAGCGTGAGTAGCCAAGGCAGCAGCCGCATCACGGTAGAGTTTGAGTTGTCCGTGGATATGGAAACGGCGGCGAACGATGTACGTGATAAGGTATCTCGTGCCCAACGCTACCTTCCCCGTGACTGCGACCCACCTACGGTATCGAAAGCGGATGCCGATGCCTCCCCGATCATGCAGATCGCCATCCGAAGCAACAAACGCTCGTTGATGGAGTTGAGCGAGATCGCCGAGCTGACGGTGAAAGAGCGCTTGCAGACCATCGAGAACGTGAGTGGCGTGGATATCTGGGGACAAAAACGGTATTCCATGCGTCTATGGCTGGACCCAATCAAGATGGCGGGTTACGGAGTGACCCCGATGGACGTGAAAAACGCCGTCGATAACGAGAACGTGGAGCTTCCTTCCGGTAGTATCGAGGGAAATACGATCTCCTTATCCATACGTACCTTAGGATTGATGCATACCGCCAAGGAATTCAACGATTTAATTATCAAGGAAGACAACAACAACATCGTGCGCTTCAGTGATATCGGACGTGCGGAGGTAGCTCCCGAGGACTTGCGGAGCTTACTGAAGAAGAACGGCGAGCCAATGGTTATGACCGTTATCATCCCCCAACCGGGAGCCAACCATATCGAGATCGCCGACGAAGCCTACAAGCGTATCGAGCAATTACAAAAAGACCTGCCGGAAGATGTCACGATCGAGATGATGTATGACAACACTCGCTTTATCCGGGCCTCTATCAGTGAAGTACAACAGACGATTTACGAGGCTTTCCTCTTGGTCGTATTGATTATCTTCTTGTTCCTCCGCGACTGGCGGGTCACGCTGGTTCCTGTCGTCGTTATCCCCGTATCGTTGGTAGGAGCTTTCTTTGTGATGTATATCTCCGGATTCTCCGTCAACGTATTGACGATGTTGGCGGTCGTGCTCTCGGTCGGTCTGGTGGTAGACGACGCGATCGTGGTGGCGGAGAATATATATGTACGTATCGAGCAAGGCATGTCACCGAAAGAGGCGGGTATCGAAGGATCGAAAGAGATCTTCTTCGCCGTGGTATCTACCACGATCACCCTGATCTCCGTATTCTTGCCGATCGTGTTTATGGAAGGTATGACGGGGCGCTTATTCAAGGAGTTCAGTATCGTGATCGCCGGTTCGGTCGCTATCTCCTCGTTCGTGGCCCTTACGTTTACACCGATGTTGGCTACCAAGCTATTGAAGAGGAGAGAGAAGAAAAACTGGTTCTATCGGAAGACCGAGCCGTTCTTCGAGGGATTGAACACGATCTACGCCAAGTCGTTGAACGCGTTCTTGAACCATAAGATATGGTCGATCCCTATCGTTATCCTTCTTTTCGGATCGATCGGGTACTTCTGGAAGAACATTCGTTCCGAGTTATCGCCTTTGGAGGACCGTTCCATGATCTCCGTGAATATGCGCGGGCCGGAAGGGGCTACCTTCGAGTTTATCCGCGACTACGCGGACCGTATCGAGCAAATAGCCGACTCCATCGCTCCCGAGAAGCAATCCATCATGACCCGCTCGTGGGAAGGAGGAGGTTCGCTAAACCTCATATTAAGCGATATCAAGGAACGGGAACGCTCGCAGATGGAGATCGCCGAGACCTTGTCGAAAGAAGTCCGCAAAGAGACCTTGGCCCGCGCCTTCGTACAACAGCAATCCACCTTCGGCGGACGCCGGGGCGGTATGCCTATCCAATACGTACTGCAGGCCCCGACCTTGGATAAACTGCAAGAGTTCCTGCCTACGTTTATGCAAAAGGTGAACGAGAGCCCGGTCTTCCAGATGGCGGACGTGAACTTGCGCTTCACCAAGCCGGAGGCACGTATCGAGATCGACCGGGATAAGGCTTCCTTATTGGGCGTCAGCACCCGCAACATCGCCCAGACCTTGCAATATGCGTTGAGCGGACAGCGTATGGGCTACTTCTATATGAATGGTAAGCAATACCAGATATTGGGCGAGATCAACCGCCAGCAACGAAATACCCCTGTCGATTTAAAATCGATCTATGTACGTAGTAACAATGGGGAAATGATCCAGCTGGATAACTTGGTTAAGGTTACGGAAAACGTGGCGCCGCCCCAATTGTATCGCTATAACCGTTTCGTATCGGCGACGGTTTCCAGTGGATTGAATAAAGGATACACGATCGGCGATGGTCTGGACGAGATGGACCGTATCGCCTCGGAGGTGCTGGATGGTAGCTTCCGTACCGCTCTTTCCGGCGAGTCGAAAGAGTTCCGTGAGAGTTCTTCCAGTTTAATGTTCGCCATGATCTTGGCCTTGTTGATGATTTATTTGGTGTTGGCCGCCCAGTTCGAGAGTTTCAAGGACCCGTTGGTAGTGATGTTCACCGTGCCTTTGGCTATCGCCGGTGCGCTGATGTTCATGAGTTATTCGGGTATCACGATGAATATATTCAGCCAGATCGGTATCATTATGTTGATTGGTTTGGTGGCGAAGAACGGTATCTTGATCGTAGAGTTCGCCAATCAGCGGCAAGAGTCGGGACTTAGTTTGCCGGAAGCGATCCGCTCGTCCGCGACCCAGCGTCTGCGCCCGATCTTGATGACTAGCGTATCCACCATCCTCGGTTTGGTGCCATTGGTATACGCTACGGGCGAGGGTGCCCAAGGGCGTATCGCCATGGGTGTAGCGGTAGTAGGCGGAATGTTGGTATCGACCTTCTTGACCCTGTTTATCGTACCGGCCATGTATTCATTTATATCCACCAACCGAAAAAAACAAAACACCAAGTTGTAGATTTATGAAGAAATATGTATATACCTTATTATTTGCCTTCTCTTCCCTCTTTATAGCGGAAGCGCAGCAACTATTCGATCTGAAACGGTGTATCGAAACCGGATTAGAGCAGAACTACTCCATCCGTATCATTCGTAACGAGCAACAGATCAGCGACAATAACGCCACCCCGGGAAACGCCGGTTATCTGCCTACCGTAGATATGAGCGGCGGATTCAGCGGAAATATCAATAACAACCGTAACAGCCTGCAAGACGGATCGATCGAGAAGGCGAATGGTATAAACAGCGAGACGGGCAACGTCGGACTAAACGTTAACTGGACGGTTTTCGACGGTTTCGGTATCCAAGCCGAATACTCTCGCTTGAAAGAATTACAGCGAATGGGGGAATTGAACACCCGCATGACCATCGAGGATTTCGTAGCCAACCTTTCCAGCGAGTACTACAACCTGATCCGGCAGAAAATCCGTTTGCGTAACCTCCGTTCCACCTTGGATCTTTCCAAGGAGCGTTTACGGATCGTGGAAGAACGGTATTATATCGGCTCCATGTCCCGTCTGGACTTGCAACAGGCTCAAGTGGACTTCAACTCGGATAGCTCCAAGGTATTAAACCAATTGGAGGTCGTGCATACCTCCCGTATCCGCCTGAACGAGTTGATGGCATTAAATAATGTGGAGGAGGAAATCCAGATCAAGGACTCCTTGATCTACCCGAACCCGTTCCTCGACGAGGTAGATCTATGGAAGAATACCCTCGAAGCCAACGCCTCACTCCTGATCGCCCAAAAGAACCAGACGTTGTCTGAGCTTGATTATAAAAAGGTAAAAAGCCGCTATTATCCCTATGTCAAGCTAAACGCAGGCTACGGCTACACGGCGAACTGGACGGAAGTGGGCAATTACGACCTCCAACAACGGCTGGGGCTTAATTACGGCGTGACCATCGGTATGAGCCTCTTCGATGGTTTCAACCGGAAACGTGAGCAACGCAACGCCCGCATCCAAATCGAGAACCAGCAATTGCGCATCCAAGAACTGGAACTTGCCCTGCGTGCGGACATGAGCAACTTCTGGATGGCCTATAAAAACAACCTCGACCTATGGAGCCTAGAGAAAGAGAACCTCGTAGCCGCCCAAGAGAACTACCGGATCGCCATCGACCGCTATAAACTTGGCGAGTTGTCTGGTATCGAATTGCGTGAGGCACAAAACAGTCTGCTGGAAGCGGAGGAGCGTCTTTCCGTGGCGGAATACTCCACCAAGATCTGTGAGATCTCGCTGCTTCAATTAAGCGGGCAGATATTAACCTATATCCGCCCAGAACCGGAGAAAGCCAGTTTCTAAGATAAAGCTAGTGCCACGCTGATGGCATGACTGTGCCACTGCGATGGCACGCTGGTGCCACCTTTATGGCACGGCTGTGCCATCCGCATGACACAAGTCATTATAACCCCGTTTAATGACTAGAGGCTTATGCTAATTGCGTTTTTTTATGTAAGTTCGCGGTAAATGGCAAGGTCTCATTGCCCAATGACAAAAAGAAATGCAAATACTACCAAAGGTTAATACATTACGAAAAGGATCGCTCTTGTACCGCAGCATCCGTTACCGTAAAGGATTCGGAGTACATTCGCCTTTCGTTTTTAACCTCATCACGAAGGTCATCGAGGAAAAATGCTCTTATTATAGTTTCTATGATATAGAGCTTTTACGTAAGCAGTTATTATTCAGGGAAGGAGAGATCACCTATCCAGACCGGCAGAACAAAGGGAAACGAAAGACCCGTTCCATCAGCGAGATCGTAAAACGGGAATCCATCCGGCCCAAGCATGGCGCCTTATTATTCCGTTTAACAAACTATTTCAAGTCCAAGAATATCCTCCAGATAGGAACCACGATGGGGCTGTCTACCTTATATCTAACCTCCTATGCCACGGGATTGAAATGTATCGCCTTGGAAAATGTACCGGAATTCGCCACGATTGCCCGTCAAGCATTCGCTAAAGAGGGACGTAATCCCGTCGATTTGCGTATCGGTAATTATAAGGACTTGCTTCCCCAAGCCTTAAATGACATAAATAGCTTAGATTTTGTTTTTTTCAACACTTTATATGAACAACATAACAACCTCTGGCTGTTTAATGAATGTATGAAATACGCGCACAACGATACGGTATTCGTTTTTGAGGGAATCAAGGCGAGCCGTAAGATGCGTGAACTTTGGGAAGAGATCTGCGCATGTCCGGAAGTGACGGTCACCTTAGATCTTTACTCGCTAGGGATTGTCTTATTCAACAAGAAATTGCACAAACGAGATTATATTGTTTATTTTTAGGATTCAAAACAAGTCAGATATGAAGAAGAGTATTATCTATACCAGAACAGGCGATAAAGGAACCACTTCACTGGTAGGTGGACAACGCGTGTCGAAAGCGCACGATCGGATCGAGAGCTATGGCACCGTAGATGAGCTGAACTCCTTTATCGGATTATTAATCACGGCCTTGAATGATGAGAAAGATACTGATTTCTTATCATTCATCCAGCATAAGCTATTCACGATCGGTTCTTACCTAGCCACGGATCAAGCGACCACGGAATTGAAAATCGAGAGCAAGGTAACGCCCGAGAGCATCGAGCGTATCGAGCGGGAGATAGACCGTCTGGATAACGAGCTGCCGAAAATGCACGCGTTCATCCTACCGGGAGGATGCCGCTCGGCCGCCCTCGCACACGTTTGCCGCACCGTTTGCCGTCGTGCCGAGCGACAAATCTATCGCTTGGCCGAGAATTGCCCCGTTGAGGAGCCTGTATTGATATTTATGAACCGTTTATCGGATTATTTCTTCGTTCTGGCACGAAAAGAATGCATAAATAATAACGGTAAAGAAATTATTTGGGATTATACTTGCGTATAATAAATAAAGTCATATTTTCGCGGAAAAATAGAGAACCAAATCGCTTCGGCGGTTATTAATACTTGACAGCTATGTATTGGACATTAGAGTTAGCTTCAAAATTGGAAGACGCACCCTGGCCTGCGACTAAGGATGAACTTATTGACTATGCACAACGTTCTGGTGCGCCATTAGAAGTGATTGAGAATTTGCAGGAAATGGAAGATGAAGGCGAGATTTACGAATGCATGGAAGACATCTGGCCGGATTATCCAAGTAAAGAAGACTTCTTCTTTAACGAGGAAGAATACTAGTTCAATTGAGAATTGGAAATTGAAAATTAAGAAATAGAAGAACGAGGTGGCGGACGATCGAGCTCCCCTGCCTCGTTGTTTTTTTGTGAAAATACAATTTATCCGGATTTGCTGCGTTTGTAGTTACAACGTGAAGTGAATGTTTAAATGAGAAGACGTCTTCTTTCGATCTTGATCCTTTTGTGTACTTGTGCGGGAATCGTACGGGCGCAATATGACGCACGCTTAAGTCAATACTTCATGGCGAAACCGTATTATAACCCGGCCGTGGCCGGAGCTACGGAGGACTTGAATATATTGGCTCTCGCCCGCTTGGAAATGATCGGCGTACATGGGGCACCCAAGTCGTTCTTCATTACCGCGGATATGCCACTCGCTTTAGGCAAGACGAATCACGGTGTCGGATTGGTTGTATTTACCGAGGCGATCGGGCTTTTCCAGAATACGCATGTAGGGGCGCAATACGCCTATAAGTATAAATTATTCGGGGGAGTCTTGAGCGGCGGTCTGCAAATCGGCTTAGTCAACCAGTCGTTCGACGGAACCAAGGTGATAAAGGTTGAGTCCGAATACCATCAAGAGACCGACGCCGCCATTCCTGTAGAGCAGGTCAGCGGCATGGGGTTGGATATGAACTTCGGTATTTACTATACCCATAAACGGTTTTACGCCGGGTTTGGCATGACGCATATCACCCAACCGGAGCTTCAACTGGACGAGAACGCCTATACCTATATAGGTCGTTCACTTAATTTAATGGGTGGATACAATATTCAATTAAAGAATCCGTTGATAGAATTACAGCCCTCGGTGTTCTTGCTGACAGACATGCAAAGTTTTCATGCGGATATTACCGCTAGGCTGGAATATAATAAGATGTTTAATGGTGGTTTTTCCTATCGGGTGAATGAATCGGTGGGCATCATGTTCGGCGTAAAGCTAGGTCGTTTCCATGCGGGTTACGCCTTTGATTTCCCGACCACGGCCCTAGGCCGGGCAAGTAGCGGTAGCCACGAGCTATGTGTCAAGTATGCCTTAAAGCTGAACAAGACGAAGACAGGGAAAAATAGACATAAAAGTGTACGTATATTATAGTATATGAAAAAAGTATTATTAGTACTTGTAACGGTAGCCTTGCTTACCTCCTGCGGTAAATCTCTCCGGAGTGCCGGCGGTGAGGTGACAGGTGTCAGATCGGTAGCGTTCAATGAACCAGCGCCGTATGGAATGGTCTTGGTTAAAAGAGGTTCGTTCGAGATGGGGCCCGCCGACAAGGATTCCTTGTGGGGAATCATGCCGGAGACGAAAGGGGTCTCTTTCGACGCGTTCTGGATGGATCAGACAGAGGTAACGAACGCCAAATATCGCCAGTTCGTTTATTATGTGAGAGACTCTATTATCCGTGAACGCTTGGCGGATCCGGCTTATGGAGGCAACGATCTGTTCAAGATCACGGAAGACCGTTACGGGGAGCCTGTCACTCCGCATTTGGACTGGAACCGTCCGATTCCTTGGAGACGGGCGAACGAGGATGAGCAACGTGCGATAGAAAGTGTCTATTACACGAATCCCGTTACCGGAGAGAAAGGTTTGGACCCTAAACAAATGATCTATAAATACGAGTGGTACGACTATACCGCCGCCGCCCTCCGCAAGAATCAATTGAACCCGGCGGACCGGGTTCGTAATACGGATATTCAGGTAGATCCGAACGAGGTAGTCATGATCTCCAAGGACACCGCTTACATCGATGATGAAGGACGTGTAATCAACGAGACGATCACCCGCCCGTTAAGCAGCGAATGGGATTTCTTGAATACCCGTATCGTCAATATCTACCCGGACGAGAATTGCTGGGTGAACGATTTCAAGAATGCGTACAACGAGCCATATACCCGTATGTATTTCTCTCATCCGGGTTACGATGATTATCCTGTAGTCGGTGTTTCTTGGGAACAAGCGACTGCCTTCTGCGTATGGCGTACGAATTTATACAAAGAATCCTTGAGCTTGCCACCGGGACAATTGGTAGAGCCATTCCGTCTTCCGTCCGAAGGAGAATGGGAATATGCCGCCCGTACAGGTAAGAACGAGAATAAGTTCCCTTGGTCTACCGACGAGCTTCAAGACAGCAAAGGTTGTTTCTTGGGTAACTTCAAGCCGGGTAAAGGTAATTATACGGAGGATGGCCATTTGATTACGTCTCGTGTAGGCTCTTTCGCCCCGAATGAGTTCGGGTTATACGATATGGCAGGAAACGTGGCGGAATGGACCTCAACGTCTTACTCCGAGTCTGGCCCGAGCCAAATGAGCGACATGAACCCGGATCTGCGTTACAACGCCGCCAAGAACGATCCCTACGCCATGAAAAAGAAAGTAGTGCGAGGAGGTTCTTGGAAAGATGTCTCACAATTTATCCGTTCGGACATGCGTACTTTCGAGTTCCAGAACGAGAGCCGTTCTTACATCGGTTTCCGTTGCGCACGTACCCAAATAGGATTCTCTCGCTCCAAGGGAAAGAAATAAGCGGGAATTATAAATTTAAAGTTTTGAATCATTTAAGACAATAATACGACGATGGGAAAATATAGAAGATATAAAAACAGACTGGAGATGTTCCTCTCCAGCGAAAGAGGAAAACGAGTATTGAACTTCCTGTATAGTTGGGGTGCGTCCATCGTAATCCTCGGTGCGTTATTTAAGTTATTACATATACCATACGCTAACCAAATCCTGTTCGTGGCGATGATCACCGAGTCTATCGTATTCTTTATCTCGGCGTTCGAGCATCCGAACAAGGAGTATCATTGGGAAGATGTTTTCCCCGTATTGAAATCAAAGAACCCGATGGATCGTCCGGATTTCACCGGTACGCCGATCTCAACCATGATCAATTCTACGGATAATGTAGAAGACGATGAGATAGCCGGGGGAATAAATATCGGTTCGGCAGCGTCTAAGGCGAACGCGCAAAGAGGTGGTTCCTTGAATATCGCAGGTAATCTGGACGTGACGGAAGAAGATACCAAGAACTTATCCGAGAGCATCAAGAAATTAAGCGGAGCGGCCGAGCAAATTTCCAAGATGGCAGAATTGACGGAAGCTACCCAAAAATATCTGGAGCAATTATCTGGCATGTCTGAGAACATGGAGCGTTTCAGCCAAGTGACTAATTCGCTTACGAACGTATCCGATACACTGTTGAACTCTTATAAGAGTATCACGGATAATTCCGATGGCATCAACCAAAACTCCCGTGGTTACGTACACCAGATGGAACAATTGAACCGTAACGTATCCGGATTGAATACCATCTATGAGATCCAGTTGAAGAGTATCAGTTCGCAGATCGAATCTATCGAACACATCAATAGTGGCTTGAATCGTATCCGTGAGATGTATGACGGATCGGTGGTAGATAGTTCCGTATTCCGTAACGAGACGGAAAAGATGACTCGTCAACTGGCCGAATTGAACCAAGTATACAGTCGTTTATTACAAGCGATGACCGTGAATATGGGCTACCAACAACCGGCGCAGCCGCAACAACAACCTCAACAACCGATGTATCAGCAGCCACAACAGCCCGGTTACCAACAGCAATATCAGCAACCCTATGGTTACCAACAGCCACAGCAGGCTCCGTATACAAACAACCCAATGAAGTAAAGAAATATGGCAGGAATATCAAATAATCCCAATTCTCCCCGTCAGCGGATGATCAACCTGATGTATCTGGTGTTCATCGCCATGATGGCACTGAATGTGTCGTCGGAGGTGCTGGATGGTTTTGAGTTGGTGGAAGGTAGCTTGCGAACCTCTATCGATAACTCCTCCCGCCGAAACAAGATCGTAGCGGACGAGATGGAAGCTTATTACCAAGAGAATCCCCAGAAAGTGGGTGAGTGGGCATTGAAGGCCCGTGAGGTGAAAAGAGCCTCAGATAGCCTCTATACGTATATACAAGATTTAAAGATCCGTATCGCTAAGGTAGCTGATGGCGAGAATGCCAACGTAAACAGCATCGAGCATAAGGATGATTTGGAAGCCGCCTCCCGTGTAATGCTCTCTCCTGTAAGCGGAGAAGGTAAAAAGCTGAGAGCGGAAATTGATAAGTATCGTATCTGGATGGGCGGCTTTATCGAAGATTCGGCGAAGACTGCCGTATTGGAGGCGAACCTAAGCACGACTCCCCCTCATAAAGCGGGGATCAATACCCGTACTTGGGAAGAGGCCTTGTTCGAGAATATGCCGGTAGCGGCGGCTGTTACCCTGTTAACAAAAATGCAAAGTGACGTTCGCTACGCCGAAGGTGAGGTCTTATCGAACTTATTGAATAGCGTAGACGTTGGCGATTACCGTGTGAACCAGATCACGGCGCAGGTAATCCCGGAAAGCCAGATCGTAATGCGAGGAAGCCAGTACAAGGCGAATATCGTATTATCGGCGGTAGACTCTACGAAACGTCCTACGATCTATGTAAATGGAAAAGAATTACCTTACGAGAATAAAGGAGTCTTCACGGTGAATACCGGAGCTGCCGGGACATTCCCGATCAAAGGTTATATCGAGATGCCGAATAGCGACGGCAGCATCATGCGCCGGGATTTCGAGAGCGAGTATTTCGTGACCGAGCCGACAGCTACCGTGGCCCCGACATTGATGAACGTATTATATGCCGGTATCGCCAACCCGATGCGTATCGCCGTCCCGGGTGTACCGAGCGGTAATGTGACAGCTACCATGACGAACGGCACATTAACCCGCAGCAAGGATGGTTGGGAAGCCCGCCCGTCTAAAGTAGGAACGGAAGCCGTGATCACGGTAAACGCTCGTATGGCGGATGGCCGGAACATAGAGATGGCAAAGACTACCTTCCGCGTGCGTGCCCTCCCCGATCCCCTACCTTATATCGAGTATAAGGATCAAAACGGTAACGTCCGTAAGTTCAAGGGAGGTATGATCGCCAAACGTAGCTTGGTAGAGGCTGACGGTATTCTGGCCGCTATCGACGATGATTTGCTAAATGTAAAATATACGGTATTACGTTTTGAGCTGACTTTCTTCGACTCCATGGGTAACGCTATCCCGGAAGTGGCCGAAGGAACCAACTTCTCCCAACGTCAGAAAAACTATATCCGCAATTTAAGTAAGGGTAAACGTTTTTATATCACCCGTGTAGTCGCGAAAGGTCCGGACGGTATCGAACGTACCATACCGACTATCGAAGTAATCGTAAATTAAGATTCGCAGTATGAAACATCTGTATTACATAGCCGCTTTGGCCGCCACTTTTTTAACAGCGATGCCTCTTCATGCGCAAGAAGAAGTTGAGAACGAAGCTACGCAGCAACAACAAACGCGTCGCCGTTCGCCTCAAGCCAGCCGTGGGGAAAGAAACGATAAGAAAGATACCGGTTTACCCGAACTGACCGTACGGGCCCAAGATATGAACGAGCGTTTGACGCAAGAGATCGGGAACGCTCGCTGGATGCGTATTATCTACCGGCAGGTGGACTTGATGAAAGAACAGAACGCTCCGCTTTATTACCCGACCCGCCCGATGAACGGACAGATGAATCTTTTCTCCGTAATCTTCCAGCTTTTAGGTGAGAACAAGATCAAGGCCTATGAGTATCTGGACGGATACGAGGAGTTTGACGAAGCCCATTTGATCAACTTCAAGGATTTGCTGGATCGCTTCTACATCCTTTATGAGGAGATACCGGGGAGAGCGGGTGAGGAACCGACTTTCGTAATCAATGAAAGCGATATACCTGCAGCCGACGTACGGTCTTACTATGTAAAAGAAGCATGGTATTTCGACCAGAATAATTCCGCTTTTGATGTCAAGATATTGGCGATTTGCCCGATCCTTACCTCTACAGGTGATATGGGAGAGACAACCATGCCTATGTTCTGGCTTCCTTACGAGAATATACGTCCGTATATCAGCAATTCATACATCATGACGTCTAATATGAATAACGCCATGACTTTTACGATGGATGACTATTTCCGTCGCCGGATGTTCGAGGGGGATATCATCAAGACCCAAAACTTGATGAATCTGCCATTGCAGGCGTATTGCCCGACACCGGATTCCTTAAAGAACGAGCAAGCTCGTATCGAAGGTCAATTAACCAGCTTTGAGAAATCACTCTGGTATCAACCGGATACGACTCAAGTAGCGGTAGACAGCAAAGCCGCGAAGAAAGCCAGAAAGAGCGCCGCAAGAGGAAAAGGTACTACAACCAAAGAACCTGCCTCCGAAAAGAAAGCTCCCACTGTCAAGGCTCCGAAAGCAGAAAAATCCGCTCCGGTACGCAGTGTTCGACGCAGAAGATAAAAACGGACTCACGATACGGGTCTGAGCGATAACCGGTGATACGCAACATATGAATAAAGAAATCAAGATTAGACCAGAGCAAGAGAACGACTTTCAAGCAGTAAGGGAAGTCGTGGAACTTGCTTTCCGTGACGTGGAGGACAGTGATCAAAGCGAACCGTACCTTGTAGAACGTTTACGAAAAACGGACGCTTATATTCCGGAGCTCTCCTTAGTCGCTGAATTAAACGGCGAAATCATAGGGCATCTCATGATGAGTAAGGTGGAAATCGTATCAGAAGACCAAAGCGTGATCTCTCTTGGGCTAGCACCGGTTTCGGTGGTACCGAAGTACCAAAGGATTGGCGTTGGTAGCGCTTTGATCCGTGAAGCGCATAAGCGAGCGGGAGAGCTAGGCTATAAATCGGCCGTCTTATTAGGACATAAGGATTATTATCCGAGATTCGGATATAAAAGGGCGATTGATTTCGGCATTGAGTTCCCATTCGATGTCCCCAGCGAATATTGCATGGTTGTCGAGTTGGCACCGGAAGGACTCAAGAACGTGCATGGAATGATTAAATATGCCAAACCTTTTATGGAGTGAGAACTGTCTGTAATGAAATGAGACGGGACATACCCCATCTCATTTCACCAGATAATCAGATCCTTATTTAGAACCTACCCATGTCCACTTATGCCAAAGACCTTCCAACGGTCCGTGTTTATGTCTTTCAGCCCACCATTTACAGAAGCGTACTTGCAAAAAGAAAAAGGCGATACCGATGAACATGCTGACCGTATAACCGCAGTAAGGAGCCAGATTCAAGCCGATCGGGAAATAGATCAACGCACCAGCAAAAGATTGTGTCACATAATTCGTCAAGCTCATCTTTCCATAAGAGCGCAAGATAGAGGTAAAACGCTTAAAGGCCTCGCGCTGATACAGTAACACAAAGGAAGCCACCAATACGAACGTAAAAGCGAATTTCTGCCACATATCAAACACAACACCTGCCGTCTGGCGCACGATAGCGCTGTCCGCCGTATCCATCAACAATACTTTCAGTTGGTATAAAGGACCGAAAGCGATCGCAGTAATGATCAAGGTCTTTATCCAAAAACGGGAATTCTCCTCCGAGGGGATAAATAACTTTTTGCGCCCGATCAACATTCCCAGCATAAATAACCCGCAGGTCTGTACATACCGGCCGGCACCAACAGCCCAGAGCAAACTAGCCTTTTGTCCTAACGTCACGTTCTGCCAGATGAAATTCCATAAATCCCCCCGCTTGGTATGCTCCGCCATCTCTGAGTACATCTCCCCTACTCCTAAATTGGGTAATTGGTAATCCGGATTAAACAGGCTAGCGATATAATGATACCACTCCACCGGCTGCAATAAAAAGATAATAGCCGTTATCAAGACAGCCTTATCGCTCCATTTACGCACGATAAACAAAACAACGCCCACGATCGCATACAGCAGCAAAACATCGCCTGCCGGATAAAAAGCGGCGTTCAACGTAGCGAAGATCGTCAACAGCAGTAATCTCCAAAGGAAGCGGTAACCGAAGTCTTTTCCCTTCGCCTGCTGGTTCGAATACTGTATATAAAAGGTAAAACCAAATAACAAGGCAAAGATAGAATACGATTTCCCGGCAAACAAAGCGAATACCACCGTAAACACGCCTTCATTCAATACGTTCAACCATCCCGGCAGCGTAGCCGGGTCCGGATAGACCGGATAGATAAAATGTTCCACATTATGCACTAATAAGATTGCCAAGACAGCGAATCCACGTAGCGCATCCACCACCTCTACACGAGGTGACTTAGAGATTGTTGTTTGTTGCATACTATTTATTTGTTGTTTCTGTTAACCATGCTACCTTTTGATTGGACTCATGCGGTTGGCCGATAATATCCGCATAAAGTTCCGGACGACGGGCATTTCGGTAACGATATCCTCCAGCCTGTCTCAATTTCTCAGGGATAGCCGTAGCGATCACGAAATCATCCCCCAGCTTACGGCATTCCGCCACGATATCGCCGAAAGGATCCAGAATCATCGAGCAACCGTTCTTGATCTCATTATAATCACGCCCGATCGGATTGGAGAATACCACATATACCGCATTGTCGTACGCCCTAGCGGGAAGCCATTTCATAAGCCAAGCACGTCCCTTCAGGCCATCGAACTCCTGTCGCAAGGAAGTCGGGTCGTTTGCCCGGTTCTCCCATAACATAGGATTTATCAAACCAGCCCCGGGGCGAGGGGAAGGGGTACACATCGTCACGTGAGGCATGAAAATGATATCCGCCCCTAATAAGGCCGTGGCACGGACATTCTCTATGATATTATTATCGTAGCAAATCAATATGCCACATTTCCATCCCTTGATCTCAAAAACCACATATTGATCGCCCGGCAAGATATTCGGATTAATAAACGGATGTAGCTTGCGGTACTTTGCCTTCAAGCCATTGCCATCCACGCAAACTTGCGCTTTATAGATACGATCCCCATCCCGCTCAAAGAATCCGGCCAGCAACGTGACACCAAACTCTTTGGCGATGGCGATCAAGGCTTGCGTACTCTCCCCCGTGGGGATCGGTTCGGCAATAGCCAACAATTCCTCGCGAGACAAGTCCTTGGCAAACGTATATCCACAAACCGAGCATTCGTGAAAAGCCACTACATCCGCTCCCTCTACCGACGCTTTCCGGCACATCTCCCGGATGATAGAAAGATTATACACTTTATCGTTATCCCGTGTCTCGAACTGCACGGTAGCAATTTTTAATGGTTCCATGATATTTTGATTTAATTGGTTTATATATTTTTCGACTAGATTCGCAAAGATAACAATAATATACTACTTTTGCGGGATAACTTTTTCTACCGATCATGAATATCAGACAAACACGACAAGAAGATCTGGCCGAGGTAATGGCAATCTACGATTACGCACGCAGGTTCATGCAAGAGCATGGCAATGGCAATCAATGGATCAATGGATATCCTTCCGAGGAATTGATCTCCAACGAGATCAAGGCCAGCCATAGTTTCGTATGCGAAAATGAGCAGGGCGAGTTAGTGGGGACCTTTTGTTACATCGAGGGAATCGACCCTACTTACCTAAAGATCTATGAAGGCGAATGGCTGAACGATGAACCTTATGCCGTGATCCATCGCATGGCCTCCAACGGTAAGCAAAAGGGGATCTCGACCGAATGTCTAAAATGGGCATTCGCTCATTGCGATAATATCCGTATCGATACACACCGGGATAATATTGTCATGCAAAACTTATTGAAAAAGCATGGCTTCAAGCAATGCGGTATCATTTACATCGCGAATGGTACGGAACGTATCGCTTTCCACAAAATAGTAAACCCAACAAATAAAGAATCATGAAGCATCCTATTGACCTAGAGCATTGGAACCGGAAAGAACATTTCCTGTTTTTCGGTTCTATGGACGACCCTTTCTTCGGACTGACCACCCAGATAGACGTGACCTCTATTTATAAAGAGGCGAAAGCGGATCATGCCTCTTTTTTCCTCTACTCCTTACATAAGATTATGACAGCCGTTAATGAGGTGGAAGAGTTCCGGTACCGGATCATCGACAACATCCCTGTCTGCTTCGACCGAATCCACGTGGGAACAACGATCGGGCGGGAAGACGGTACATTCGGCTTCGGCTTCTTCGAATATACACCGGACAGGCAACTGTTCCTTCAAAACGCACAGAAAGAGATCGAACGTGTGCAAGCTCTCACAGGCCTTTGCAAAGATAGGGAATCTGACCGGCAAGACCTAGTCCGTTTCTCCCCGGTCCCATGGATCGCCTTCACGGAGATGAAACATGCTTCCTCTTTCCGTACAGGCGATTCCGCTACCCGCATCTCCACCGGAAAGCTGATCGAACAGAACGGGCATCGAATGCTCCCTATCTCCGTAACGGCTCATCATGGCTTGATGGACGGCAGACATGTGTCTATCCTCTTAGATCGTATAGCGGATAAAGACGGATGAGACGGATGAGCAAGGCAATCCGTTTCCGATTCTAAGGATGAAACTAAAGATGTGTTCTTATGAGCTTTGCGAGGCATGTTTTCTTTATGAATCAGATCTATTTGATAAACATTAATTCTTTCCCAACACTTTTTAGCGAGAAGTGATTGTTTCCATCGAAACGTTTCATAAACAGATCATTAAAAAATTATCACGATGGAAAGAGAAAGAGAACAAGGTTCCGACCGACTTGACACGGAGGAACGCAAAGAGTTGAACGACTCTGATTTCGGATTACCCGAAGAACGAAAATATCCTATGCCGGACGCCACACACGTACGGGCGGCCGAATCCTATTTTCGATACGCTACCGATCAGCAAAAGCCGGAATTAGCTCATAATATCTTGAGAAAAGCCAAAGAGTTCGGGGTTGATGTCGAAAGTCCGACAATCTTAGAATGGGCAAATCGCTACTAATACCCATTCTGATCCGCTTATTCACCGATACACCGTATGTGTTGGGTGGCACATACGGTTATGGCAGGTTATTTGCGTACCTGTAAAAAGCGCTTTGTCAAATATCTGCAAACCGGCTCGTCATAAAGTTTCAAACTAATGTAAGCCAATACTATACTTCCGATCACTAATGCCAACGCTTCCGGCCATGCTTCCGCAAATGTAAGGTTCTCCTTCTTCACCCACCCAAAATACAAGTATATAAGAGGGTAATGTACCATATACAAAGGATAAGAGATATCTCCCAAGAATTTACAAATACGGGCGGAATGTTTATCGGTTGTCTTCCCGGAAGCCCCCAGATAGACAAGCATAGGGAATATTAGGATCGCGCATACAGAATCATAGATACCGTTCATCCATAAAGCCTCACCGTCACCGACATAGGGCATGGAAAGTAAAACAACGATCGCCAAGCTACAAATCCAAAAAGCACCTTTGACATGAATGGGCTTAAAGACGCGCGACATCAACAATCCCATCGAGAAAGAAAATAACACTCGTAAAAAGCCACCGATCAAATTGTACTCTTCCATCGTCCACCCCACACCTAGGTGCCCCGCACCGGAAAAATTGAATATAGCGAACGAAGCCAATCCGATTCCCGCCAAGACAATAAGTGCCATAAGCGCCTTCGTTGACATCCGACGAATAAACAAGGCATACATAATATTCCCGATATACTCGAAGAACAAAGACCAACTAGGGCCATTTAAAGGAAACATCTCACCATTTCCACGGATCTCAGGCCCGGAACCGGGTACAGCCGGTATCAAAAAAAGGTTGATAAGCAAAGCTAGCATCACCATGGATATAGAGACATGCGTACCATCCCACTTCTCACACCCTTGTATACAAAACGCGATAACTCCCAAAACGGCTCCAAGGACAACCATCGGATGCAAACGGATCAACCGACGTTTGATAAAATCCTTTGTCGTCATGGTTTTCCACCGGTCGTCATAAGCATAACCAATCACGAACCCGGACAGGATAAAGAAGAAATCAACGGCTAAATAACCGTGATTAAATTGTTGATCAATGGGACTCGTAGCAAAGGCTTCGAATACATGATAAAATATAACCATTAACGCTGCGACACCTCTCAATCCATCAAGAAGGTCATAATGAGGTTTTGTGTCCGCAAATGCGGCCGCTGAGATTTTTGAGTTTGACATTAATTGTTTGAGCTTATTTTTGATACTACTATTACTCCTAATTTCCGCAAAAATACAAAAAGGCCCCATCTTTCACGTTATTAGACAGTTCTTTTTTCATTAGTTACACATAAATAAGGTCGCAAAATACGAAGTCCCCAGCAAAGCTTACGCCTGCCGGAGACTTGTTTCTTTATCCGTACTCCATCCTCACGGAGGTACTTACGGACCTCTTAATTTATTACTTTAGTATTAATATTAATCCAACTCCCGCCTGTTCATCCGTCACGGATTACTTGGGATCGAAACCCTCACGGGAATTGTTGATTATCTTATTTCATTATTCCTTTACTTTGAATATTCAATTATTTAACGACAACTTTCACAGTCTCCTCGCCAACCGTAACGAATACGATACCGGCAGGTACAGCGATTGTAGCGTTATCGGATGTAAGAACAGTCTCAGCTACAGACTGGCCTAATACAGTACGTACATAAGCGTTCTGACCAGCAGCGCCTTGGATCGTTACGACACCGTTGCCACCTACTACAACGATAGAGGAAGCAGCATCTTCAACAGAACCGTTAGAAGTCGGAACGTCAGTACCTAATGTGAAGACCATAGCGATATCATTGTCAGCAGTCAAACCAAGTTTTCCATTCAAGGCATAAACATAAACTGTCTTACCATCAATCTTTCTTTGAGAAGAAATAACATACTCATCCTCAGAATCCTTAGCTAAAGTTATATTAAACTTGAACGCATCCAGTCTATCAGAATTTACAGTCTCACCATCAGACTCCAATTCCTTAACAACTTTTACAGCCTCACCATTTACGGTAGTAGCGATTGTATCAACACCCTCAAGGATAGCCGGACGGAAGATTACCTTAGTATCCTCTGTTCCTTCCAAATAATATGCCTCATTTGTATATTCTTGAGCAGAGCCTTCTACGAAATATTTCAAAGAATCCTGAGCATTGAACATGAACATTCTCTCAGCCGGTGCTTCTTCGCCTTCAGCAACCTCAATGCCTTTAGAGATATAGAATGAAGGAGTCTTAGCCTTGCTATCCGCCGTATCCAACCAGAAAATCATGCTTTCCGCAGAAAGGATACCTTCAGTGATACCATTCTTATTCAACTGATAGTTGATAGAACCTAACATATTGTCAAATGATGCGTGACGTGGTTGAGAGGCCAATGACGGGTTGAACGGATTAGCGTCCAAGATCTCAACGTTTGCGTAACCATCATTCAAGTCACTAGCTGCTACATAACGCTTCTTATCATAAGCTACAGTTAAATTTGTGCTATTAACGCTCGCAGTTTTAACCGCAGAAGTATTATCAATTGAAGCAGCATAATCAAGCGTACCCCCAGAAGTCGCAGCTAACGAAACCAAAGAATAACCGCCTGCGGCATTCTTAATGATAGCGAACTCTGTAGCGGCATCCTTTTCTTTATCAGTAGCAGCGGCAGCACCTAAATATCTAGCATCGTCACCCTTAACTTCCGTCGTACGCAAGATATAAGTTGGAACAACCAAAGTATCCTTATCCGCAACTCTTACAACCTCATTCTTATCATTTAAGTAAGCATAAGTATTCGTATTCAAGATGTAATCAGCTACACCTTGCAAAGATTTATCCAAAGTTTCAGCACCTTTTACTCTTTCCGGATAAAGGGTCAACATTGTCGCCTTCTCATCGGTAGAGACCTTCATACTCTTTTTATCATTAGAAAGAACTGCATAAAGAGTCTTGTCACCAAATACGTTCTTACCATTGAATGTCATCTTAAAGCCCTCGGCGATCTGAGTATCCGTGAATACTTTATAACCGTCCGTACGAGTTGTAGCGATCGTGTTGAACTTAACGGAAGTTGTATTCAGTGCTAAATCTTCTGTTACACCTTTGGAAGCTTTTTCATCTCCTTTGATTGTTACTTCTTCTCCATCATAAGTTGCTTTATCTACTTTATAGCCACCTTCTTTTCCATCCGGTTGTAAACGTAATACCAAATCCTCACCTGTCTCACGGTTTGTCAATGTAAAATTATATTTGCCATCAAAACCAGAAACGATCCATTGGGATACCGGCATCGTAAAATCCGCACTATTATAAGCAACCACTCTTAAACCGTCACCTGTAGCAGGATCAACCGTTAAATACTTATGGTACTCTGTTTGAGCGTTTGGCTTACCCTCAGAGCTCTTGTCCTCATCATTACTTGTAAAGTAAATATTTACCACATTCTCAGCGTTCTTCTTCAATAATACAGAAGCGTCAAGATAAGAATTCGCACCCAGTTGCGGATGGATAGGAGTATAGTTCGTTTTTGTACTTCCTGATAATACAGTAGTCACATAAGTCTTCGTATCAGAAACAGAAGGCTTAACCGCAGCTACATTTACATCATAAGATTTCCAAGTATTACCTTCTTTGACAGAAGGTTTCATCGTTAAAATCAACTTACCATCCTCATTAAAGGCATCTTTCAATGAGATCGTAAAGCTTGCGTTTGCACTAGAGTCTTTAGCAGCGACCTCACCTTTCATCCAATACAAAGCGTAACCTTCACCATCTTGTTTACCATTGATGTTGTAACGTTGAGTAGGATCCACGGCTAAGAAAGAGATTTCTTTTGCAGCTGATATGGCAGCTTCATTATTTGTACCATCTTCAACTTCAGCAACAAATGCTTCTACCTTCTTTGCGTCACCTTTCACAAAATAAGTACCTGTCTGGATTTTCGCATCCGCAGCAGTAATATCCGCACTAACAGTTACCGGAGTTACGGAATCAAACAAGTTACCAACCAATTCGCTAGTCGTATAATCGAAGGACAAAGTTGTACCTTTTGAATTGTATTCAGTCAAATACTCATCTCCGATCTCTTTAGCATAAGAGAAGGCCTGTAAATTACTACCAACCTCGCTAGCAGGCAATGCAGCCGTAAACAAGCCTTTAAATTTCAGCTTACCATCTTTTACAATAAACTTCGTGTTGAAGTCTGAAAGATTTTTCGTTGACTGATCTCCGGTAACGGCAGTACCATCGCCCTTTGTTATAACTTGGTATTCCTTACCATCAATAGTTACCCACAACTCGAAAGTACGAGAAGAGTAGTTACGGATCGTAAATTCGGCGGCAGTTTCATTCGTAGCAGAAGCAGTTGTAGCTGTTAAAGAAACAACTTCCTTATCGCCCTTCAATTTTAAGATATCACTACTCGTATACTTTGCATACAAAGTAGTATTTGACGCTCCTAAATAGAATGTCATGCCATTGCCCAAAGCGGTCTCTGTAGTTGTATAAGAAACAACGGTCTTGTCTCCAACAGCGGCATACGCAGCATTAAAAGCAGGTCCACCTAGCAGTAAACCAGCTGTTAACAAGGTAAAAATCCTTTTGTTCATAAATTCAAAATTTAATATTAATAATAGTGTTAATTAAAGTCCATCCCGTCGTTTAGCACCCTTGTTTTACTCGAAAACGACTAGTCTAAACGATCGTCTAAATCTTGCGTTTTTTTAGTGTCGGAACAGGAGGTTTGTTGAAGGAATCGGTTGTTTCGTAAAGGATAACCTATCCTATTGATAAGAAAGAGGATAAGTAATAAAAAAATAGCCCGGAAGAGTTGCAAGTATCGAAGAAACGCGTACCTTTGCAAATGACTAAAAGAATCGATCGTTTAAACTAGTCGTTTCTATCCCATAAAAGATTGTCAAACATCAAGGTTTTTAACTATATATAATGTACAGGTGTACATTAAAATAATGTAAACCTATCAAAGCATAAGATCTGAATCAAGCTTCCTCTTTGACACAAAAGTATTGATAGTACCGCTAGCTTCGAGTTATAGGTATTTTATAGGCTCACCCGATAATCATTGGGGATATCTTCAGGCTCATCTATATTTCAGCCGGCAGCCTAAGATAAGTCGGCCAACAGATGAGATCATGAGATAACTATTGCCATATAAATCGCTGTCTTATAAACTATTAATCAACAGACCAACTCACTTGAGAAAGGCTTCCCAAGTGAATAACTAACCACTTCCAGACTCGTAAGCTTACGGCTACCCCCAGCCGTAAGTTATTCACTTGACAAACCGTAAGTTATTCACCTGACAAGGCTAAATTATACATTAACCGTCTCTCCCCCGGTGGTTATCGGGAAATGGCAGAGGAGCTATAGATACAAGTGGCCCATTTGTCTTTTTGACAACTTGTAATCTGAAGTCCCGGAGAATCGATTATTCCGTACCCAAGTGCGTCTCGCTTCCAAATTCGAGAGAAAAAAACAGCAATTCTCTGTTTGATAGCCGTTTGCTGAAAAACAGCCTTCCGTTCCAGCCGAAATAATTCACCCTAGTTCATGTTTTACGGTCGTTAGGCGGTAATAATGCCCAACGCTACCGCATGTGAGGGCCGATACCTATATATGTGTAGGCTTACGCCACTATATGTGTAGCTTGATGCGACTATATGTGTGGGTTAACACTGCTATATGTGTGAGTTGATACAGCCATATGTGTAGGTTGATACGTATATATTCGTTAAAAAGCGACGCTTATCGTGTTAAAAAGCGGTTGTGGTAGCTTGTTCGCGCTCCCCGCTTACGCTCGTTGGCTTTTATAGCCAGAGAGCCGTGTCGTGAAAAAGAAGGTATTTCAATCAAAAAGATACCATTCATCGCATTAAGCTGACATCCGCGATTCTTGTCTTATCCCTTTGAATTAAGTCTGTCCCCAATAAATATCGGGTGAGCGTTTACTTGATTAATATTGGCAATATATGAACAATGAATCTGCAGAAAAATATCTTGAGGCAACGATTCGTCAGCAACCACGTCACTGGCTCATAGACAAAAAACGAAACGGCAGACATCTCCGCCGTCCCGCCCAAAAGAGATAGCCTTATCTCTGTTTGTACACATGTCAAGGTTGGTTATTTACTGATATCAGGGCCTATATAAACCCTGTTTTTCATATCGTGCGTAAACATAAGACTTTTTTTCGACAAAAGAGCAGATTCCTTCTTCTTTTTGGGAATACATGTTCTAAACATGCCACACTACCTCTTGGCTACTAGCGTGAGCTTCTATTATAGAGGAACTATGAAAAAGCATTTTACATCAAAACATAAAGCTAAATCCTTTCTTCTGCGAAGCATTGAACCGTTCAATCTCCAAAGAAAGGGATTTCTTTAACTGATTAGCCATAAATATTAAGAAAGACCTGCGTATGATGCAAATTGCCTTCAGTCGTTTTAAGGATTTTCTGAAAGAACAGTACCCATTATATGAATGCAACATCAAACCCGAATTTATCACTAAGGATATGATGGTTCTGTTTGTGGACTATTTGCAATCCCGTAGCGTTGGCGAGGGAGCAAAAAGTATCTATCAGCGTTTCAAGAAAGTGATACGCTATGCCATCGAACACGATGTGATACTGAAAGACCTTACAT
This sequence comes from Parabacteroides sp. AF39-10AC, assembly GCF_003635405.1. Classification (NCBI taxonomy): domain Bacteria; kingdom Pseudomonadati; phylum Bacteroidota; class Bacteroidia; order Bacteroidales; family Tannerellaceae; genus Parabacteroides; species Parabacteroides sp. AF39-10AC. Next base: position 207,237 of record NZ_QTLP01000008.1, read on the forward strand.
ATAAGAATGTAGACTACTCAAACAAGCTATTGAAGTTTGAACAGAATAAGACCAAAGGGCATTCTTCTGCTAGTGGAGTAGTCATACCTTTGAATGACGGTTTACTCTCTATTATTGGCGAACCTCCTGCAGATGGCAACAAAGATGTGCTTATATTTAATCTACCATCCTATGAAAGCTGCTGTAAATCAGTAAAACGTTGGGTGAAAAGATCCGGAATAGACAAGCACATAAGCTGGCATTGTGCCCGTCACTCATTTGCAGTGAATATCCTTAACAATGGTGCTAATATTAAAACAGTAGCCAGTTTGCTCGGACATAGCGGGCTGAAACATACGGAGAAGTGCCATTCAAGACACGCTGTAAGCACAAGCAGCACACTCTGTAAACCTTGCACTAACTTCCCGTAACTGGCTTATGGGCTGTTATATCGTGGAATTTGAACAAAACGGAGAAGACCGTGCAGCCTATGGTGAGCAGCTTTTGAAGAAGTTGGAAAAACAACTAAATACCAAAGGACTTAACGAACGTAGATTCCGGGAGTTCAGACGTTTATATCTTGTTTATCCACAGTTGAAAGAAGAGGTTTTAGGCTATGTTATGTCGGGTTCGGGAATTCGGCGGTTGCCGACCGCCGAATTTGAAACAGAGATTCGGCGGTCAGTAACCGCCAAATTGCAAATGGTTTCAGAAATTGCAAATAATGACTGGAAATTGGCTGCTGAAAAGCTATTTAACAGATTATCTTCTACGCATTTGAATGCAATATCTGCTATTGACAATCCTATTAAACGTGCCTTTTATGAAATGGAAACGATTAGGGGATGCTGGACTGCAAAAGAACTGGAACGGCAGATTGATTCATTGTACTACGAGCGTAGTGGATTATCTAAAAACAAAGAAGCTCTTTCTGCATTAGTACAGCAACAGGCAGTTCAACTACAGCCTGCGAATGTAATAAATACTCCCTTGACCTTAGAGTTCTTAGGGTTAAATGAACGGGCATTAGTTACAGAGAATGATTTAGAGCAAGCCATCCTTGATAATTTACAAAAGTTCCTTCTGGAAATGGGACACGGCTTCTGCTTTGAAGCTCGCCAAAAACGCATACTGATAGATGAAGATTACTTCTTTGCTGACCTCGTTTTCTATCACCGCATACTGAAATGCCATGTCATAGTGGATTTAAAAATTGACAAATTCCACCATGAATATGCATCCCAACTGAATATGTATCTAAACTACTTCAAAGCAGAAGTAATGCAGCCCGATGATAATCCACCAATCGGTATTTTGCTTTGTACTGAAAAAGGAGATACTTTAGTTCGTTATGCCACAGCAGGATTAGACCCAAATATTTTTGTACAAAAGTATAAAATCCAGTTGCCCAGTGAGGAAGAATTCAAGAGATTTCTTTCAAAGGAGATAGGCTAACAACTTTCAATAAAAACAAAGGTTTAGTTCATTTTAGATATACAAGAGAAATGGACTAAACTTAATCTGTAACCTTTTCATTATAAAACCTCAAAAATTCCATTTCACCCACCTGCTTTAAAAATTTCTGATTTTCAATAAAGTCTTGCCCATACTTTAACCAACGTTTTGTAAAACCTTTGAACTTAGTGCAAGGAAATAGATGACATTGGTAGCAATGTGTTATTCCTTTCTCAACGCAACACAGGTAAAATGTTCTACATTTTTCACAGCGGGTTTTGTTTTCCTCTGCTCCCTGACAATTTTTTTCATCTCGTGTGTAGCTTGGACAACCGCCACAGAACACACCACAAGCAGGAATACGACCATGATATGGTTTTATTACAGATAAGGTTTTTGCCATCCAAAAATTAGTCAAATTCAATTTATTTGCCTGTCGTTTTTGTTCCTTCTTCACCACGTATTTTTGCTTCTCAAAGAATGGACGAGCAGTTAGACTCACTTCTGATGTGATTTGTATAATACCTTTTGTAATAGCATATCGTTCTATTTCTTCCAAAAGCATAGTTGCAATGCCTTTGCCTTGAAAGTCTGCGTGAATGAACATAGAGTGCAGATAGCCTTGCGGCGTAATGGATGAAAAACCTACAATCTGAGACAGTTGATTAACAGCCACAATAAAATAGTGAGTCTTTATCATTTCCTCTATATTGGAAAGATCATCTCCGCATGATGCCCAATCTTCAACTTCATCCTGTGAATAATCACGCCTGTTTACTACAAGCACGGTATTCTTATATAAATCTCTCAGTTCAGCACTATCAGATTGTTGCGCTATTCTGATTTTAAAGTCCATTTTCATCTTTGGTTTTGTATCTTTTCGTATGAATGAAACTCGCCATTGATAAAATAGTGCCATTCTATGCGATTGATTTGGGTTGTACTCTCATAACGCATTGTTTGTTTTATCAACACATCCCGTCCATCATCCGTTGTATATTCGGCAATTACTGCCTGCACTTTTTCGCTCTCGACAATATACTGGATGTTGGGATTAAAGCAATCTAACAGAAATAAGCCTCCTGCTTTGAGATGATTTCTAACGCATCCTAACGCATTGAATAAATCTTCGTTTCTGTATAAATGGTGGATTGAATTAAATGGAATAAAGATTAGGTCGAATTTTTCTTGCAAGTCGAGCATTCTAATATCTGCTTCTATGAAATCAATCACTAATTCTGCTTCGATAGCCTTCATCTTTGCTTGTTCGAGCATTGAGGGTGTGTAATCTACTCCGCAAATGCTGTATCCATCTTTGGCAATGGGGATCGTAAGTCTGCCTGTACCACAGCACAGTTCAAGTATTTCAGCCTCCTTATTTTTCGGTAGCCACTTTTTGTAGAATTGCAAATCAGATAGAAAGGTATTTAATCCATCATATATATTTGCATCATAAATCAACTCACCAACCTTGTAACCTATATTCATTTATATTCTCCAATATTCATTGTTTCATATTTATATACCAAACTTATTTCTATTCTCTTTCGTGTCCGGATGGATATGCCATAGATTAACCTTATTTTCCTTTATTTCTGCAACCCAAATAGCATGAACATTATTTAGAACCTGATCTGATTTAACATACCCACAGGTTTTTTGGGCTCACCCGATAAATCAGGGGGAAAATTCTTTAATTCTATAGAAAAT
>NZ_QTLP01000080.1:0-1239 GCF_003635405.1 Parabacteroides sp. AF39-10AC
ACAAGCTGGAAGTGCATCGCACGAATTACACCCTTTTTACTAATGGTATAGAATACCTCTTTAAGTTCATGATCTATACCATTTTGCTTAAATGCATCAATATTGTAATCCTTGATAAAGCCACCACGTTCGTCTGTGGCATAGAAGGGAGTTATCTCATATGCCCCCTTCATATCAAGTTCCTTGAATTCAAATTTCTGTATCATGACTAATTCTACTATAACATCAAAGTGTTTTAAGCCAATCCATTGTTGTTTTCGTACCCTGAGCAAAACCAACTTCAGGCTCATAACCACAATCAGCTTTTATTTCTGAAATATCAAAAGTTGATAGGGGCATATTAGTACCAGAAAAAGGTACATCACCAAAATGAGGAATACAACGTGAGCCACATGAGTCAACCATTTCGAGTATAAATTGCTTTAATGGTTTTGCGTCACCAGAACCAATCATATACTCACGGAAAGGTTTTCCATTCTTTGCAACCAAATAAAAAGCTTTAGCCACATCACTCACATAAACAAAATCATAGTTTTGAGTAGCCGCAGTAAACCGCAGAGGCTCGCCATCAATAATTTTACGCAAAGTGGTATTTACAAAACGAGGAGAAAACTCTCCTACTCCATACGCATTGGTAATCATTGGCCAAAGAAGATCTATACCAATACTAGCCGCTACAGACTTACACATACAATGCGCTACGAGCTTACCCATACCATAAATATAGCCCATACCCGGATGTGAGCCTTGTGAGTGAATAGCCGCTTCAACCTCATACTCCATAATAGACCCAGCACATACAAATCTAGAACAACCTAATCCTTTAGCGACTTTCATACACTCTACTGTATTAAGCGCATTCTGCATCTGGAGATTGTAATCAATCCGAGCTTCACCGGCCGAACCTGCCCATGCAAAATGGATAAATGTGTCATAAATATCTTGGGGTATTTTTTTTAACATTGCTGAAGCGTCACCTATATCACATCGCATATATTCTAGATTTTCCCCAACTGTTAATCGGCGTGGAGTTTCTCCCATATCCAGAGCGAGAACTTTGCAACCATTCTCTAGAAAATAATTTACTGTATAACTGCCAACAAACCCGTCAGCACCTGTTACTATTACGTTCTTCATATTATCGTTATACGTTTAAAAATTCATTTATCTGTTTATCCATACAAATACGAACATCCCCACCTGCTAGCCAAACCTTACTCCATTCAACAATCTTTTCCA
>NZ_QTLP01000081.1:0-1228 GCF_003635405.1 Parabacteroides sp. AF39-10AC
ACAAGCTGGAAGTGCATCGCACGAATTACACCCTTTTTACTAATGGTATAGAACACCTCTTTAAGTTCATGATCTATACCATTTTGCTTAAATGTATCAATATTGTAATCCTTTATAAAGCCACCACGTTCGTCTGTGGCATAGAAGGGAGTTATCTCATATGCCCCCTTCATATCAAGTTCCTTGAATTCAAATTTCTGTATCATGACTAATTCCGCTATAACATCAAAGAGTTTTTAAGCCAATTAATAGTTTTATCAATGCCTTTATCAAAGTCTATAGACGCATATTCTCCAATAGTACTAACCAAGTTACTATTGTCAAACATATCCATTGTATACTTTACACCATCATCTTCACGGACTCCTATCCCTACCTTATCAGCGCAACCAACTAGTTCTCCTATACGAATAAGATAATCTTTCAAGACTCTAGGATTGCCAGAGCCTATATAATAGAACGGCTTATTCGTTTCCTTAAAGCCTAGACGATATACAGCTTCTATAAGATCATCCACATAAATAAAATCATATGGTTGTAAAGCTGGACCAAATGCGGCTTCTTTACCAGCCATCAACTCACCTAACGTATAACTAACCAAATTGCCCGTTTTATTACCTACACCGTATATATTTGAGAACTGCATCCACACAAACTGTTGAGCGATATTCTTGCAATAATCTTCCAAAATTATTCTGCAAGCATGCTTAGCCACACCATACATCATTCCACCAGTCGTTTTTTTCAGATGCGACAAACTAAATGCAACGTTCTCCGCTACAGTACCCGCACAAAGAAATTTTTTCACATTTAACCTCTTGCAAATATTAGCGCAATCTACTGCCATCTGAATATTTGATAATTGAACCGTAGGATCTGCTTTATCAGCCCCATTTACACCTTTCCACGCAAAATGATAGAAAGAGTCATATTCAATTACTGGCAGTCTTTCGACTAGAGATGTATTCACCCCTGATTCTATCCTCGTAATAAGATTTGAATCAGGCAAACGATTGCCATGAAAGGTAATATCAACAGCAACAACCCTAGTACCTTTTTCTATCAATTTCTTTATAAATGAACTACCTATAAAACCATTGCCCCCTGTGACGATTACGTTCTTCATATTATCGTTATACGTTTAAAAATTCATCTATCTGTTTATCCATACAAACACGAACATCCCCACCTGCTAGCCAAACCTTACTCCATTCAACAATCTTTTCCA
>NZ_QTLP01000082.1:0-1153 GCF_003635405.1 Parabacteroides sp. AF39-10AC
TTCTATACCATTAGTAAAAAGGGTGTAATTCGTGCGATGCACTTCCAGCTTGTTAAACAGCAAGCCAAGCTTGTTCGTTGTATAAGTGGCCATGTGTATGACGTAATCATAGATCTTCGCCCTGATTCGCCAACATTTGGTAAATGGCAAGGTTTTGATCTGACCGGAGAGAATCAGAAGGCTCTATACATACCTCAGTATTTTGGCCACGGCTATTTGGTGCTGGAGGATTCTGTCGTTAGCTATAAATGTGGTGAGGTGTTTTATGGTGAAGGTGATGCCGGCATAATGTATAATGATCCGGATATGGCTATAGAGTGGCCTTTCGATAAGATTGGCGGTATTGAGAAATTGATCATTTCTGACAAGGATAAAAACTTGATGAGTTTGAAGGAATATATAGAAAAAGTAAAATAGCTGATGGATAAGCGACTTTCTATTTATGTTAGTTCTCCTGATTCGTATTCTGATGTGCTTGCCGTATTTTTAAAAGGGTATCGGAGATATTGGAGTGATTGTCCCTATGAGTTTATTCTAACCACCAATACCAAATCGTATGAAGGTATTACTTGTATATGCAATAATAAGCAAAATGATACTTGGGTTGAGCGTACTATAGCGGCTTTGCCAGTTATAAAATCGAAGTATGTAATGTTGATGTGTGATGACATTATCTTGAGTGACAATGTTGACAATTCATTAATAGAGCGGTTACTTGACTATATGGATAGCCACGAGATAAGGTATTGTAATTTAGGCCCTACTCCTAAAGGATCTAAAATTAAATCTTTTCCTTTATTACGTAGTGTCAATAAGCAAATCCCCTATGCTATCAATCTTCAATTTGGAATATTTCGAAAGGATCTTTTTGTTGAGCTGTTAGGCGATGGCTCTCTTAGCGCATGGGATATTGAAAACTCAATAAATGAACAAGCCGCTGTTGCTCCATCAGAGGATTATAAAGATGTGGTGGCAGTTTCAGAATATATCTTGCCATATATACATGGAGTATATAAAGGTAAATGGATTAGGCATGCTGTTGAAAATTTGAGTAGATTGAGCTTGTATATAGATTCTGGTAGAGGCATTGTTCCTCTCTCTCAACAGATAAAGATTGATATGACTAATTGGCTTCAGTGGAAAATATCACCTA
>NZ_QTLP01000083.1:0-942 GCF_003635405.1 Parabacteroides sp. AF39-10AC
TGAAGCATGGGCGTAAGCCGGCGGTGGCAATGATGGGCTTGGCTTTCAAGCCTGATATCGATGACTTGCGCGAGTCTCCGGCCAAGGGAATAACGACGAAGGTGTTGCAATCGTGCAACAACGCTGATATCATGGTGGTGGAGCCGAACGTTTCGGAGCATAAGCTGTTTAAGTTGACCCCTTATAAGGAGGCATACGAGAAGGCGGATATAGTGGTTTTCTTGGTGAATCATAGGGAGTTTGCGGGGTTGAATTATCGGGATGACGTGGAGGTGCTGGACTTTTGCGGGACATTCAAGAAATAATCGTTCGCTAAATAGAAGAATACGCAGTAATGAGAAAAATAATGTTAGTATTCGGGACCCGTCCCGAGGCGATCAAGATGGCTCCGCTGGTGAAGGAGTTCCAGAAACATCCGGAGTCGTTCGAGACCATCGTGTGCGTTACCGGACAGCATCGGGAAATGTTGGATCAAGTGTTAAAATTGTTCGAGATCACGCCGGATTATGATTTGAATATCATGAGGCAGGGTCAGGACTTATATGACGTGACCGCCCGTGTCCTTACCGGTATGCGTGACGTGTTGCGTGAGGCGACACCCGATGTCGTGCTGGTGCATGGGGATACCACCACGAGCACGGCGGCCGCCTTGGCCGCTTTCTACCAACAGATACCTGTAGGTCATATAGAGGCCGGCCTTCGTACCCACAATATCTATAGCCCGTGGCCGGAGGAGATGAACCGGCAGATTACGGGGCGTATCGCCACGTATAATTTCGCACCCACGCGGTTGAGCAAGCAAAACTTGATGCGAGAGGACGTGAATCCGGACTCAATCTTGGTTACCGGCAATACGGTGATAGACGCCTTACGGCAAGTGGTGACTAAGATAAAGACGGACGCTGAGCTGGACAAGGAGCTGGAAGGCGTGCTTTTACGTTC
>NZ_QTLP01000084.1:0-887 GCF_003635405.1 Parabacteroides sp. AF39-10AC
GAGGGCCCCTCCCAAGTACGGAAGGGAATCGAGACGCTTGTCCAAGGCGGTAGCCTGTGTAGCGTGATTAACGACAAGCTGGCTTTCCCGGACCTGTTGTCTAGCGCTTCGAACATCTGGTCTTTCATGCTGTTCAGCGGCTATTTGAAAGCGTCGGAGGGGAGAATGACCCTGGATCACTTGATGTCGTACACCTTGGGGGTGCCGAACACGGAGGTTTCCACGGTTTTTTCTACGATCATCCGGGGTTGGATCAACGACGGCCCGGTGAAGAACGACCGCTTGGAGATGATGCTGCAGGCTTTGGACGAGAACGATATCGAGGCGTTCGAGGAGATCTTGAATGAGTTCGTTGTAAATACGCTCTCCTATTACGACACGAACGGCCGTGATCCGGAGAAGGTCTACCAAGCTTTCTTGTTGGGAATGCTGGTAAGTCACGGCTCGTATAAGGTGAGCAGCAACCGTGAGTCCGGTTTAGGCAGATATGACATCTTGATGTGCCCTGTTGACGTTAGCCGCCGTGGATATATCATGGAGCTGAAACGCCTTCGAATGAGCAGCACGGTCGAGACGACGTTGGATACGGCTTTGCAGCAAATAAAAGACAAGCGATACGCCGCCACGCTCCATGCGGCCGGTGTGCGTGATATTCTGGAGATGGCCATCACCTTCGATGGCAAGCGTGTGTGGGTGAAGACCTCCGAGTAAAATAACACTCCTTATCCTTATTAATCCCGTCATGCGATGATATGATTGTTGTCGCATGCGTGAAGTTACACGGTACCCCCGTCGGGTATCGTGCGGTTTCGTGCGTGCCTTTCCGGACAGTAAGTCCGAAATGTTAAATGAGTAGTGATTTGTAAAGAGACAAAAAGCGAAATGAA
>NZ_QTLP01000085.1:0-822 GCF_003635405.1 Parabacteroides sp. AF39-10AC
TTGATGAAGGCTTCCATGATGATGATGGTCACCACAGGGAAAAGCTCGCGATTCTCCTTTATACTGTCAATCTCGAAGACGATGAACCGCTTGCCGAGCAGGTCTATGTTCTCCGTGGAGTTGAGCAGGAAGTCGTAGCGTCCGCCCCGGTAATACTGCCGCATGGTGGTGAGCATATTGTCGATGTTGAAGTCGGACTTCTCCACCTTTATCTCACGTTCTGCCAGTTCGCGGCGGTAGTCGTCGCGCATATACTCATAGAAGGTGTTGAACGAGGGGACGATGCTCCTGTCAGCCCTGATACGCTCGATATAGGCGTTCACCGCACTGCCCAGTTCACCGCTTTCCGTCTTCGTCACCTTGTCGTCCTCCGACTTCCAGAGCGTCAGCAGCAATGTCTTGATGCTGTCCTTCTTCTCCACGTCAAACACGTAATCATCGGTGTAGAACGGGTTGAACGAAATCGGTTTCTCCTCCGTGTAGGTGAAGTACACGCCGTCCGCCCCGTTTGTCTTGCGCCGGATCATCTCGCACAAGCCCTGATAGGAGTTTCCCGTGTCCACCAGTACCACGTGCGTACCCTGCTCGTAGTATTGCCTCACGAGGTGGTTCATAAAGAAGGATTTGCCGCTGCCCGAAGGACCCAACACGAACTTGTTGCGGTTGGTCGTGATACCCCGCTTCATCGGCAGGTCGCTGATGTCGAGGTGCAACGGTTTTCCCGTAAGCCTGTCCACCATCTTGATGCCGAAGGGCGAGAGCGAGCTGCGGTAGTTGGTTTCCTCCGTGAAGAGGCACACCGCCTGCTCGATGAAGGTGTGG
>NZ_QTLP01000086.1:0-772 GCF_003635405.1 Parabacteroides sp. AF39-10AC
CATTGGTAACAAGGAAAGATAACCCCTGAATGGTGTTCCTTTCCAAACCATTATAAACCATAAAGCGCATAAATATGTACGAAGAATTTTTAGAAAAGAGCCTCAATAATAAGAGGCAGGCAGTAGATGATACTTTTATTGCCAAATACGCCGATTTGTCCTACCCCGAACTGAATACTTTATGGCAGGAAGTCGGGCTGGGCAGTTATTGTAATGGGCTGTTTAAGCTTATCAATCCGTCCGATTACCAAGATGTGATAAACTCCTGTTATGAGAAGGAAGATGACAAATCGTTTCTGCCATTCATGTGTACGGCTTTCGGCGATGTCTTTGCCTATGTAAAGAACCCAAGACTGAATAATTACGTTGTTTATCTGAATGTCAGATACGGAACATATTTAATACTTCCTGCCAATCTTCGTGCAATTTTTAATAAGGTAATGGTAAATCAAAGTTTCTTGAAAGGTTGGTTTGACTTAGAAAATTATCCTGTAATACAAGAGAAACTCGGAACTCCCGACAATGACGAATGTTTCGGGTATTCCCTACTGTTGGCTATGGGAGGAAGTGAGGACATTGAAAACATCAAGATAGTCAAGACTATTCCGTACATTGACATCTGCACACAAACAATCGGTGAATTTGAAGTTGCAGATAAATATTGAGTATAGAACTGGTTGATAACAACGCAGGATAACGGACGAGCCGTTCCCTGCTAACCATTACCAACAAATAGCGTACATATATGAATGATGTAACAAAAGTAAGAATA
>NZ_QTLP01000087.1:0-706 GCF_003635405.1 Parabacteroides sp. AF39-10AC
ATTGCTAACAAGTAGATAAGCAACCCGAACAGGTTACTATCTACATCCCATTACCAACAATTACTTTATGAATAAAGAAATAGAAATACTTATAGCAGCCATAACAAAAGCCGCAAGAATGGCTTTCCAAAAGTTGTTTAGCAATGGCGAACATTTTTATTATTGTGCGCTTCTGACGACAGGTGAAGGTTTTGCTCCTGTTATTTCTGCATGGTCGTGGGAAGCATTAGCCAGAGTAACACAATTGAACTCTGAAACATATGCACAAAGTATAAAGTGGTCTTATGCAGACTCGCCATATTATGCTTTTGGCTACGACGAATATTTTAGTGATGTAAAACAGCTCTTTGAACATCGAGCTAATATTGATAGTTTGAATGATGAAGATTGGGGAAAGGAGTTTGATGTCAGGCTAACTGCTATGGTGAAAGCAATGTCAATTCTTGATAAAGAAGGACTTTTTGCACAAAACCAATCACGCTGCAGTATTTTGATAAATGTAGAATTAATGCCGCCTGATGCTTCAAATGTGCAAAGAGCATTAGAGCTAAACAACTCCGAAGATATTGAAGAATATCTTCAAGAAGCTGCTGAAAGTGAATAATAAAGTTGGTAACAAAGCGTGATAACGCTTGACAGCGTTCCCCGCTAAACCATTATAAACTCGTAAAATAAAAATATGATTGAAGCACTGAAAAATATAGGA
>NZ_QTLP01000088.1:0-322 GCF_003635405.1 Parabacteroides sp. AF39-10AC
GGTGGATAATCATCATTAAAGGAGATTGATCCGCTTGTTATCTGCCCGCTTTATTCCTCTTCTTCGATAAAATGATTTATAAAGTAATTGAATGACTGGGCGATGTAACGAGTATTTGTTTCAAAGTTGTATTCTCTTGAAGCGTTTTCGTCCCACTCGTCAGTCAAGTAATAGTAAATCTTTTTATTCTTCAAGTTCAACGCATAATAGTTTCCACCCGAATCCATAGCAAAAGGCAACAGATTGCATGGCATTAAATTCCTACTCCATATATCTTTGGCTATGACTTCAATTGTTTCAAAAGCATTGGTGCGTTCCTTTA
>NZ_QTLP01000088.1:332-584 GCF_003635405.1 Parabacteroides sp. AF39-10AC
TCTTTGGCTATGACTTCAATTGTTTCAAAAGCATTGGTGCGTTCCTTTATCGGAAAGAACGCATTTATCTCCACCCGATCCAAATCCTCGTCCTGCGGTTGATAACAATATGGTGATGGCATACCACCGTTGAACTTGAGGTAAAAGTTCTTCATGCCTGCCGGAATCTTTACATTCAACTCAACCTCAAAATTCTTTATATCTTCTTTTGTTAGCGAAGCCGAACAGTCCGAAAGTTCAGGCATTACACCT
>NZ_QTLP01000089.1:0-342 GCF_003635405.1 Parabacteroides sp. AF39-10AC
TTGAATCGCCTGATGACTGTCCCGGTAAAAGGAGAGAAGTTGAGGAAGACACAACTGGCCCTTTGCTTGATGTTTCAATATGGGGGAATGTCGTTCGTTGATTTCGCCCATTTGAATAGGGGTAATATCAAGAACGGCATATTGGATTACAATCGCCAGAAGACCGGGACCTCTATGCGGTTGGAGGTCTTGGATACGGCGGAGGCTATGTATAAGGAGCTGGCAGGTGAGAGGGCGGGAGACTCCGGCTATTTATTTCCCTTTTTAAGTGGGACGAAGAACGGCCATGAGGAATATCTCGAGTACAATGCGGCCTTGTCCCGGTTTAACCGGAACTTGAAG
>NZ_QTLP01000089.1:352-571 GCF_003635405.1 Parabacteroides sp. AF39-10AC
GTACAATGCGGCCTTGTCCCGGTTTAACCGGAACTTGAAGACGTTGAAAGAGGTTGCCGGAATAGTCTCGGATGTGACTTCCTACACGATCCGTCATTCCTTTGCCATGTCATTGAAGGAACAAAATGTCCCCATAGAGATGATCAGCGAGTTATTAGGCCATAAATCCATCAAGACAACCCAGATTTATCTAAGAAGTTTCTCGTTGGAGAAAATGAC
>NZ_QTLP01000009.1:0-193717 GCF_003635405.1 Parabacteroides sp. AF39-10AC
GCCGTCCCGGTATCCTGCCCGTCCACCTTGGTACTGACCCAGCACCGCTTGAATCCTCCCTCGTATAGGTGATAAGTCCCGCCACCGGGTCCACTATGTAGAACTTCCCTTTCCTTATCTTATAGCAAACCACGAAATGCCATTGGTTCCAGTGCAGTATGCAGGGTAGGGGACATTCCTTTTCCAATTCCTCCACCGTGATCCGCACGCCCCGCGTTCGGAACCCGATCGCCTCCGCCCCCTCGCTGCTACCGAGCATGGAGACCCCTTCCCGTGTGATGAAGGCTTTCTCCCGTAAGTTCTGGATCGAGTACACACGACCATAGAACTTGGCGATCATCCGAAGACAGGTGGGGCCGCAGTCCATGGAGTCCAGTTGGCGATATGTGGGGAAGGGTTTAAACATCCAAATTCACGATTTTCTTTATACACTCCTTAAAAGTAGCTAATCAGACGGATATATCAAACAAGTCCATGATTTCCATATCCTTGAACAATAGATCTTCTTGCTTATCTTCCGTGTACCAACAGGCTCAGCGTTGTCCTTGCAGCGTTACCAAGTCATATCCCAGAGAAAAAACTTCTATTGAACGGATTTTTTATTGCAAGAATGGACATTACACAAATCGAATCGATTCATTACTAATTCATAATTAGATATAGAGGGGCAAATGTATTTATATAAACAATCTTTACAAATAGGGACATCCTTTCTTGAAAGTCTCCATAAAGCTTTTTTGTCAAAAAGTTTATTAAAAATAAGATGCATATCATCTTGATTAATATTGCCAATCTTTTTTCGATTAAAAGATGTATATAAAGATCCATCATAATCAATTATTAACTTTCCCATAAAGCATGTATTTACATGTGTCTTATTATATATCTCTCGCATTGATAAATCAGAATTTAGAATATTACTTTTATTTAAAAACACATAATCATGAAAAAATAAATCATTGCCATCATAAAAAGGTAAAAAGATGGATTTATTGAACAATTCATTCTCTATAATATTTGATAATTCTTTCACTACTATGCTATATGTATAATCTATCCCTGTTTTTTTTATTTCTAAATCAAAGCTTTTTACAATATCAAAATCCAAACTTTCATCTATAAGAATATTTAGTTTACATGTTGATATATGCATTAAAGACAAATCCATTCCAATTAAATTGCGAATATTTACATAAAAAGTAATTTCACAATCTAACAATGCAAGTTTATTAATAAAATCCAAATCTGTAACATACTCCCATATATTTCCTCCCACTAATGAGATTGAAGAAATCCTATCAATAGAAATCTTTTCAATATAAACAAATATCGACTTTTTATCTACACATTTCAGGAATGAATTTTTCTTGCAAAATAAAAATTGATAATTATATTTACCACAACCACAACAATGATGTTTACAGTCTGAAGCGAGATAAATTTCCAAATTAATAATCTTGCTAAGCTCTATATATTCAATATTAAACTCATCCAAATTCGGTTTGGATATAATTGGAGGAGTCCCTTCTATGCTCAACAAATCACCGCTAAAGCTATTCCTTAACCAAGAAATAAAATCGATCCAATCCTTTCTATTTTGATATATATCCCATTCTATATCATTAATATATAGATTGTTTGATATTGCTTTTGCGAAAAAATTCACAATGCTTAACTCTTCAAATACTTCACTTTTATTTGTCAGAGTATTAAATAGCAATAATGAATCATTTGTCAAAGAGAGATATACGAATGGCTCTATATATAAATATTGCTTTTTTGACATACAAACAAGAATTTTAAAGACCCCAATAAAACCATATTTCATATAGGAATTTAATATATAAATTCCTATAATACAATTATTATTTTACTATAGAATGATCTTTATATGGTAGTTAATGATTTATTTAAGCTTCGCAACAACCAGAATAGGATTATCACCGGATTTTCTGTTTGCCAACTCATTTTGACTCGAAGAGATATTTTTGAATCGCCCCGATTGTTTCTCCAGATTATCTTCTGTCAATAGAGAAATTAATACATCTTGGTTTGAGGATGCCATCCAATAAGGGACGAAATCAGGACCTTGTGCCAGATCTTCCACGAATGCACCGGGTAATTCATTTCGCAGGTTGAAGCAAACCCCATCAGATTTATTTACCATCAGATTATGAAAGATGTTTTGATACGCATAGGTGATTAGCAAAATGCGATCACTCTCCACGATGTTTCGTACAGAAATCTGCTGCGCCAAATTTTGAGGATTCTTGAGGTCGTTTTTGCTACGTACCATCGGGCCTGTGTAAATCGTATATGCTGCTTCCAGCTGAAGAGGGGTCCGTACTTGATAAACTTGATCCAACAGAGGATTTTTATAATAAGATTTTCCTTTATAGCGATAAAAGAAAGGCAATTCAAACAACATCATATCCATTTGATTATCGGTAATCGTAGTTGGCAAAGACTGAACGATCTTCCCGTCTTTATCCGCAAGGAAAAGCTCTTTCACGTCGCTCTTGTTTTCGATCCGATTAAAGCGATTGTTGTAAAAGAGGAAATCTGCTCCTACTTTCTGAATCATCCAAGGTGATTCCTCGAAAGTGATTTTCCGTTGAAATTTTCCCTCGCATGTATATTGATACAGCGATTTGGTTTGCGGACTTATCAAATACACATTATTTGATAAGTCCGCATAAAAAGAGATAGCAGAAGGATATTCTTCCGGCCCATCTCCTTTATTACCTATTTTATTCAAAAACTTTCCAGACTTATCAAACCGAAAAAAAGAGCCGGTCTGCAAATCTCCCACAATGATAACATCCTTTCCATAATAGATTTGCAATTCTTCACTTAATAAAGACTCTGGAGTCGTTTCTAAAGAAATATATGTTACTTCTTTAGCCACTTTGCTGAGATTTACCTTTTGGCAATTCGTTTTATTCCCATAAAGATCAATTTTTTGCTGAGCATTTGATAAAGCTGCAATTAAAACGAAGATAACACTTAATATTATTCTCATACTATTTATAATTAATATTAATATTATTATTGATTGTTTTCTATATTAGTTAACAACATTGATAAAAAAGAAGAAAACTTTTTTTTATCCATATATTTATCACAATGATAATCGCCTTTTTTATCTTTATTTAATGTATAGATGCAATAAGTACACATTTCAGAGTAATAGCATTTTTTACATTCATCCATGATAAATCTTAAATTTCTATTATGAAAATCTGATATTTTTTTAAAGTCAATATTATTAACTTTACCATTTTTAAAAATGAAACCAAAATTAACATCAAAACTAATTTTCTCGCACGGCATTAATAAATAATCAGCCGTAATGAACAATTTCTTTTTTAATGGAACACATGTTCCTGTATAATTTCTTCTCCTTAATTTCGTTTCATTCTTTTCCGGAAAAGGGTAATTGTTATTAAATTTTAAAACTTCTTTATATAATTTGTATACTGTTTTATTTAACACAATATCATATTGACCTTTTACAGGGCGAAACATTCGTTCAAAATCATTGATTCTATCTTCATTTAAGTCAATACGATTTAAAGCTCCAATATTTACTCTATTTACTCCAAATTCTGATAAAAAATAATTTCTAATATCAAAGTCGCAATTTTTATCATGCAAAACAGATATGAAATGAACATTTTTTTTAAAATATTCAGGATAATTATTCTTTACAAGCTCAATATTTCTATATATATCATTATATGTTTTTGTTTCATTTTTATATATTCTATAGCTATTAGATTGTTCATCCCCATCGATACTTATTGCTATTACAAAATCATTATCAACAAAATACTTTACTATTTCTTCCTTCAACAATGTAGCATTCGTGGTTAATCCAAACGTAAATTTTACATTATCTATTTTTTTAGATTTCAAATAGCTTGTAATATTTTCTATTTCTTTAAATTTAAGGAGAGGCTCACCCCCATAATAGTTTATTCTAATTTCGTGTTTACTTATATTTGATTGGTGCCACATAATACACAAATAGTCTAAAACTTTTTTAATAACGTTCACATCAACGCTACCATATTTAAATGGATTTTTATATAGTTTACCATAAATACAATATACGCAGCTCAAATTGCAATTTTGAACCAGTTCTATTGCTAACTGTTCTGTATTTACAACAGCGTCAACAACATCTTTTTCTTTTATCTCATTTAGGAATACATTTTCTTTCTCAATACATGAAAATATTCCCAATTCAATATACAATTCCAACTTTCGGATATAATACTCTATTTCCTTCTTTGAATACATGGAAATATCAATTGAGTTATCACATATATCGCATTTATCAACAGTCATATACTGACCACTTTTACACAGGCAATAAAGAATTATCGGATGCAAATACAGGACACAACCCAATGATTGGGAAAAAACATAGTAATTTGCATTCCCTGTTTTAAATATAATACTTTTAAATTGATATGCTTTCATGTCAACCACTTTTTAAATGGAGGTGCAAAAAAACCTCATTCTACCATATAATATCAAAAAGCCAAATCGAGCTTACTTTTTCAACCAATTTGACATACTTCTATTTTGCAAAAAGCAACAAATGAAGCTTGTAGAAATTGACTTTTGACACCTCCGTTAATGCTTAGCGATGAGAATCATCCTCTAATACAGCATCACTCAAACCACTTGTAAAAGTAGTTCCACTACAAGAACAATTGTAGCTGGTACAGAAGGCTCCACCTTTCAATGAACCCAAATCCTTTTTTTGCAACTTCTTAGAGTTCACTTGCGTTAACTTTAAACGTCCTAACTGTTTCATTTGATAGATAATTAATTGTTAATAAATAAAGATTTATAGAGCAATTCCATTTTAATGGAATTATTTTCGGCATAATATTTGAGGTATGAATTCCTACTTTTATCAAACAGTATTCCTTCATTTTCACTATTCAAAAGATGGATTATTTTAGATGCCAAACTATCAGATGATACATATGCATTTCTATTTGAATAGTGTAATTTTACCTTCAATTCATTAGAAACGGCCATTTCATTTAGCCCTGTAGTGTCTGTTGTAATGAAGGGCAATCCAAACATCATCATTTCAATTGCTGTATAAGAACATTGTTCATGCATTGATGGCAATACTCCAATATCAGATATTTGATAGATGTCAAACAATTCATCACGTTCTAAATATCCAAAGAAAATCATTTTACTCCAAACTTTATCCCCTAACTTTAGGCAGGTCTGAAAATCTCCATCACCCACAATAAGTAAACGACAATTTGCAATTTCTTCTAATATTTTTTTAAATGATTCTATCAAGAAATTTATCCCCTTTATCCTATTAAGTCTTCCAACAAATAAAATTAACTTCTCTTCACTTCCAAACATATACTTATTCCTCAACAATATTCTTCTTGCACCAGACAATCGAATATATTCATCACTTACAAAATTTTTCAGAACGACTATCTTATCTTCATTTACATGATAATATTTTTCTATTACATTCTTCGTAAATTCAGACAAACATATTACGCAATCTGCACAATCATAAAATAGTTTTTCTCTCAAAAACGATTTATATATATTCCTATCTATTACGGGTAAATCTTCCGGATTCTTTTTTAATATATTTTCAATAAAATAATCCAAATTTCCATCCAGTGCAAAGCACCATTGTTGATAATGAACAGTTAAAACAATCTGAATATTTGGATATTCATTCTTTATCAATTGCGCTAAACATAAATCATCTACATAGTTAAAATGGCATATAACATTTTTTTGCCCGAAAGACACATTTGCCTTCAATAAATACCAACATAGTTTTTCATATACATCAGCATTTTGGTCAATTCTAGGTATTTCATGCAAATAAAAAAGACCCGTATAGGTCATCTTATACTCTGCCTCTTCTGAATACAATTTTATAATATTTACAGTCACATTTTTTGTCTGATTAAAAGAACGTGCAATTTGGGCTATATATACACCTATTCCATAATTAGATGCAACACACTCTCTGTCAAATATATAAACATGTATCATCGCATCATTGTTTTAAGTCCATAACCTGCACATCCATTCACTAAACCTAAATCCCAAGTAGAAAAATCTTTCGGCTCTATTTTTTCTGAAATTAGAGATAAAATATTTAACGAATCACAAACATTCATTTTTCCTGCAACATCTCTCCATTCAGATAGATAACTATGATCAAAAGGTACATCTTTTCCATTACATACCGAAAATTCCATCCTAGACTGGATATAATAATATATGCCCATCAAACCTGTTTCTAGACTCAAATCCTTCACTCGTCTCAAGTCTCTCTCCATTATTTTTTCATCAATATCTGCAAGTATCTCATTTGGATCCCCTTTCATAAATCCATTTTGAATCAAATAATTAATTCCCCAGCCTATACCGCACAAACCAAATTCCATGTTAATTGGCAATGCCTTAGAAATGTTGTTAGCAATATCTTCTAATAGTTTTTCCGCAAAATCATCATACATTTCTATACCCGTATACCTTGCATAATGAGCAAAGAATAAAACGACACCCGTTTTCCCATGAAACAAGCCTACATCATCTAAACTACAAGAATGAAGTATTAAATGATTTACTATACGATTTAATAATATATTCTGCTCAAAACTCATTTAAACCTGTTTTCCAAATCAATTTCAAAATATCATTCTCGCCATACCTATTTTTGCTCCTCACTGAAATAGGATAAATGCCTCTTGCTCCTAAATAAATTTCACAATCTGCATCAAATACATTATTAAGTAATATTTTAGAATCAATCTCTGCCAGCATGTCTTCTAGAGTTCCTACAATAAACTCTCTTCGGTGTAGATAGGTAATTCCCCATCCAATGCCACATAATCCATCAGCCAAGTCAAGAGATAAATTATCCGGCAGCTCCATTACAGACTCTAATATCTCATCCGCAAATTGTTCATATAAAGCGTCCCTACTATAACGGCTGTATTCATAAAATATAATAGCCATGCCTAACCTGCCATTATATAATCCAGGGCTTTCTAGGGTTTCTGTTTTTAGTACGCCATAACGGAGAAGATCCTTTAGGATGTCCTTGTATTGAATGAATAACTCTTTCATATCATTCATTAATTGTAAAATGAGAAATTCGTATCCCAACTGCCAAAAAAGTAATGAGAACAATATGCTTCCTTTATTTTTTCATGGAAAGAGGAGGTTTTTCCTTGATAGATATATGCTCCCATATCATTTTTCGTCACAGGCGTTACTTTTGAATAAGGGAAAAGAGTAACCTCGTATCTTTTCTTCAAGATATTAAACACCCGTGATATCATCAATGGGCCTGTTGTATGCATCACTTTTTGTACCGGATAGTCCCGTTGCATCGCATCAGTAATTTCTTTTAATATCTCTATCCATCCTCTGCATCCTGGCTCAGAAACCATAAATGCGTTTCCTATTAGAGTGGATATACCCGGGTAGAAATTATGTTGTGGAGGCTCCTCGCCAAATCCTATCATCACGTCTTTTAATAATGGTTCGATTGGCTTGAAACATTCCGTATCCAAATCCGTATAGACTCCCCCATATACATATAATATCATATAGCGAATCGTGTCCCAACGTTGTACATTGTATGGAAAACTTCTATACAAGGAAAGATACTCCGGAAAATGTTTTTCTACCAACTCATCCATTTCCTCTCCGTTCCAAAGGTGATATTCCCAATCTGGATTCTGCTCTCGCCAAGTTCTTGCCAAGATTTGTAAGCGGGTGGGCATACATGGTTCTGTACGCCCCTCCCAGACTTGATGTATGATTTTAGGGATTGCCATATGCTTTATTTAATCTCGAATTCCCCTACTAGCCATCCTAGCTTATGGGTCAAGACTACTTGGTATGCGCCTGTTTCTATCCCGTCCAATGGAATGTTGATAATATCTCCTGTTTCTCTGGAAAGTATATTCTCATACATTATATTACCTGCATGATCCATGATGCGGATCGTTAGATCATTCAATGCTTCCGTAAATTCTACGTTTAATACATTCCCTTCTATAAATAATGTAGGAGGTAACGCCGTAATGGAGCGATAACGTTCATCATCCCACCTCCCTTGGGTGGGGATATCATCTCCATAAGCAAATGTAACGGAGAGAAATGATCCTAAAAGGATACATAAGGCTAACAAAGGTGTTTTCATAACGCTATTTTTATTTATTAGTATTGAAACTTTGATTTTGTGTAGGTAAAGATCTGTGAAAAAGCAATAGGAAAATGAACAAATATTGAACAGAGCTTGATCAATGTAAGAAGGTTTGTTCAATATTTGTTCATTTTCATGACTAATTATATGTATAGTTCTATAATTCAGATATATGTTTATCTAAACTTTTGGCATTTCCTTCTTGGCCGGTTAACTTTTTGTATAATCTTTTTCGATACACGGAGGCATTTTCCAGATTGAGCAGGATTGCGATCGCCCCAGGCTTTACTCCTATTTTGATTAGGTAGCAGATCTTTTTCTCGGACTCGTTTAAGGGTGCAGACTTTTGTAAACCTATCGCGAAGTTAGGGAAACATGCTTCTACCGCAACGAAAAGCTTGTTCCAATCGTCGTTTGTTGGAGTCCAAGATATGGGGGAGCGAAACCGTTCATACAATCGTCCTATCTGTAATTGCGCTAATTTCTCCTTCCTTGTTTCCTCTTGGTTTCTTAAATTGGAATTCTCTGTTTTGAGGATGGACATGTCTTGCTCCAGACTTTCTTTGATATGGGACAATTTCTCCAGTTGTTTGCACTTTAGCTCTAGCTGTTCACTTGTCTCTTTTAGTTGTTTTTCATTTTTTTGAGTTAGTTGCTGCTCTTTTATTTTATGTTCCTGTATATCACGTTGCAAACTATTTCTGACAGAGGATAAATCTTTTATCTCTTGCTCTTTTTTAAGGATTTGTTTCTCATTGTCTTTTAATTGTCGCAATGCGTTTTTTCGCTCCTGCCTATAACGGATGAACGTGAAAATGCCTCCTACTAGCAGAGCAAGGCAGCCTATTATGGATAAAATATAAAAGAACTTCTGTTGGGAGGCGTAGAGCCGTGCTTCCCATAATTCCCGTTCGATTTCGTTATAAGAATAAAGTGCTTGTGTATTTCGTATGGATTCGGCCCGCTTTTCCTTTTCTATGGAATCCCGTAGCGGCTCGTATCTATTGGATAATGATGCGGCTAGCTCCCATTGCTTTTGAACGAAGGCGATTTCTTTTAACTGGAAAAGTCCTCCGGCACGTGTCTTAGGCAAAGGTGCGGAATCTGCGCATGCTTGTAGGTAGAAACGAGCTGAGTCAATTTGACAGTTTTTTTTATAAAGTTCACCAAGCACCAGGTATACGGGATATTTGGCTTGTGGTTTCACTATATTTTGTAAAGATGTCTGTAATAATCCATGTGCTTCTTCCAAGCGTTGTTCTTCTATATAAAGGCCGGCCAATTCCGTATAAACGGAAGGGAGGATGTTCTTTCCCATTAAGGCGATCGCTTTTTGGTTACAGATGATCGCACTGTCTTGATATCCCAGCATCAAGAAGGTTCGGCCTAAGTCCCGTAACGCAAATACTTGCCCCATTGAGTCTTTTAGCGTACGGAAATCCTCAACGGCCTTTTTCTGAAAGGGTAACGCTTTGTCGTAAACTGTTTGGTAGGTATAGAGCATACCTATATTATTATTGATTCTGCCGAGTAACGCATAGTCCTTAATCTGTTCCTCTTCTCTCAATGCCTTGAGATAATATTCCTGTGCCTTTAGGGGCTGATTTAAGTCTTGGTTGATCCGCCCCTTATAGAACCAAGCTTTCGCTTTTCGTTCCAGATCGTCTGTTTCCTCATAATAATCCGTTGCGATCGTGATCAGTGAGTCGGTTTCATGCTCCACAAAAGTCTTGTCTTCCGCTTCCGTCAGCAGCAAATAATAATGTGCCTTATCTTTTCGGGATAGGTTTTCTTTGTTCTCTATTTGTTCAAGGAGCATTAAGGCGCTATCCGGATGTTGGGGCATAAGGTTCTCTATTTTTCGGAAGTCTATGGTTTGATGGCCCATTCCATCGCAAGAGATCCATATAATAGGTATTAGAATTAACAGGAAAACAATGTTTTTCTTCATTTGTGTGTTATTTGTTGAGGGTAAAAATAATACAAAAAGACGAGAATATCTTGGCTGGAAATCCCGACTTTTTGGATCTATTTTTATTTCCATTACAAATATCTTGAATAACAGATGGTTACGCTAGAAGCAAGTCATCCGCTTATGGCTTGACAAGTGAATAACTAACGGCTTGTCAAGTGAATAACTAACGAGTAGGGGTAGCCGTCAGTTAACGGCTTGGGAAGTGATCAGTTATTCACTTGAGAAGCCTTTTCCCAGAGAAGATATACTTACTTTGCCGATGAAGTATATCTTCTCCGGGCATAGGATATATACTTCATCCGCAAAGTAAGTATATATGGATAAAACAGGCTTTTTTATCCTACCAGCCATCGTTCTATATTCCGGGTCTCTGAGGAGAAGTTCGCGCCGATCTTGATCACTTGCCGTTTATCAGCGGCGAAGGGTAGGGCATAACCTTTCTCCTCGATCTGCCGCAGAGCCTCCTCTGCGGTTCCGTTCAGCTTGAACTCCATGATATAGACGTAGCGGTCGGTTTGTAGGACGAGGTCGATGCGTCCGTTCGAGGTGTGGTATTCCACTTGCGTGTACAGTCCGACCAGCTTGAAGACGATGAAGAGCACGTTGCGGTAATGCAGCTCCGTGTCCCGTTCCGGGTTCCGGCCAATAATCGCCTCGTAAGAGGTATCGGCGAAGAAGCTTTGTAGGCGGTGGAAGAAGGCATCGTAGTCTCCTGCCCGTACCTCTCTCACAAAGCGGCCTATCTCGAAAGGAGACTTCGAGGCTTGAATGTTCGTATAGAACGGCAGTAAGTATTTCATGAAACCCTCCTCTACCTCTTGGTTCGGGAAACCTAAGCGATAGATCTTGAATTCCGGCTCGTAATCCTTGATCGTGAGGTATCCGCTTTGGTAGATGACGGGGATGGGATTGTTCGAAGCGGAGTCGATGCTGTTCAACACATCGGCGTCGGTCTCGGTGTTGGCCATGTCGTACAGGTCGTAGTTCGTTCGTTTCAGCAACTCCATCAAGTAAGTGGGCGTGCCCGTCTCGAACCAATAATCGCTGAGCCGCATATACTTGAAGGTATTCAGCAGGCTGAAAGGGTTATAAATGCCCGGTCCCCCGGCCACGAAATGATAGCCGTCGTACCGTTTCCGTAGCAAGGATCGGGCCTCCTCGTATGTCCGCTCAAGGGCAGAGGCCAACGTATGGATGTCCTCATCGAAATGCGTACGCAGCTCCGTTTCCGTGATGCCGCAAATGGCGGCGTAAGGCTCCCGCATGGATATATCGTCCAAATTGTTGAGGTCGCTGAAGACGCTTACCTTCCCGAACTTGGTCACGCCGGTCAGCAGGGCGAAGCGTATGGCCCTGTCCATGGTCTTCAACACACCGTAGAAGGGTTTGAGCATGTTCCGGAATCGGTTTTGCGTCTCCTCGTCGTGCAAGTTCTGTAGCAAGGGCTTGTCGTACTCGTCGATCAGGATCACGGCCCGCTGTCCGGTTTTGCGGTAGGCCCGGTCGATGATTCCGGCGAAGCGGAGGGGCAGGGTCTCCTCGGTAGGCCGTGTCCCATACTCCTCCTCATATCTGGACAAGGTATCATTTAATATCTTATACAAGCTGTCAGGGGCGTCGTAGTGGGAGATATTCAAGTCGAAATGCAAGATCGGATGCTTGGTCCACTCTTTCTCCAGCTTCTCCATGGCCAGTCCCTCGAACAGCTCCTTTTTCCCTTGGAAATAGGCCTCCAGCGTGGATAGCAGCAGACTCTTCCCGAATCGACGCGGGCGGCTGAGGAAATAGTAGCTTCCTGTTTTCACCAATTGATAGATCAAAGCGGTCTTATCAATGTAGAGATAGCCGTCCTTGCGGATTTTCTCGAAGTTCTGTATGCCGATGGGGTAAATAGTCTGGTTCATATCGTCTTGTGTTTAATGTGACTCATGGACAAAGATACAAAAAAAACACGTACGTGTTTTCAAAAAAAGACGTACATGTTTTCGGAAAAACACGTACGTCTTTTTTTAAAGGCTTTATAGAGTATGATTCTACCTAGTACTTGAAGCTTCCTCCCCCCAAGAATTCACGGAGCAAGGAAGTTCCGGGAAGTTCCTCCGTCGGGATGTAATTAAAGTAGCGGAGGAAACGGAGCAAACGATACGCCTCCGCATTCGCCTTACTACTCTCCGGCACTTGTGCGAGGATCGGTTCCGCGAATTTGCGCAAGGCGGCCAGCTCATACAACATGGCGCTGTTAAACATAGCGTCCGCATTCTCCTGATAGGGAAAGATCCATTTGTCCTCACCCCGGCGAACACTCGGCCAACGGTTGATCGTATCTTCCGCCGAATATCCCCTAAAGCGATAATCCCGGATGATACGGCGCAGCAGGCGATTGTCCGTCGTGGGTATCCAGTTGTGGTTATCCAAGGAGATAGAGGTCAAGACCGAGACATACACCCGATACTTATATTTATCGTCGATAAACTCCGTCAGCTCCGGATTCAAGGCATGGATACCTTCTATCACCAAAATAGAGTTCTCACGAAGTTTAAGCTTCTTCCCTTTGAAAACCCGTTGGCCGGTCTCGAAATTAAAAGTCGGCAGCTCGATCTCTTCCCCGGATAACAACTTCTTCAAATCCTTATTAAAATAAGGTAAATCCAGCGCATACAAAGATTCAAAATCATACTCGCCATGCTCATCTTTCGGTGTATCTTCCCGATTCAAGAAATAATCATCCAAGGAAATTCCTACCGGATGAAGCAGGTTAGTCGTCAATTGTACTTGCAAACGCTTGCAAAACGTAGTCTTTCCCGAAGAAGAAGGGCCGGAGATCAAGACGATACGGATGCCCTCTTTATATCCATCGGCGATCTTTTCGGCGATCTTGGCAACCTGTTTTTCCTGCATCGCCTCAGAGACAAGGATTATATCCTGAGAGCGGCCTTTCTCTATCGCTAAATTCAAATCCCCCACATTATCTAAGCCGACAGTCCGCTGCAATGTAAGGTGTTCCTTATAAGCCTCGAACATCTTATCCTGCTTGATGACAGGCTGCAATTCCATCGGATCGGTCTGCTTCGGGATACGGAGCAAAACGCCATCCATATACGGTTCCAAGTCAAACAATTGGATATAGCCGGTCGAAGGGGTTAAACAGCCATAAAAGAAGTTGATATAACCTTCCAACTCATAATAAGAGGTATAAGGCAATCCCGCCGTCTCTATTAAGCGAGCCTTATCATTCATACCCCGCTCCCTGAACAATACGGCGGCATCCACCGTACGGACACTCTTATGGAGGAAAGGAAGATCCGCATCAATCAACTCCCACATACGTTTCTTGATCTTCTCGATCGTCTCCAGATCGATGTTCTTGCCGTTATGGATCACGCAATAGTAACCTTTCGACACCGGATGTTCCAGATTTAAGGTCGCCGTCGGCCAAATATCATACACCGCCTTGGAAAATATATGGCAAAGCGAGCGGACATAGGTTCTCAATCCGGATAATTGAGTATAGTCGATAAATTCGATATCCTTCGGTTGCCAGCAACGGAAGTTCAAGCTTTCCGTCTTATTATTCACTTGCGCGTTCATCGGCCTGTACCGAAGCGGAGCGCCAACCGCCGTATAAATGTCCAACAACGAAGAACCAATGGGTACATCCTTGTAGGTATTATTATTTTTGCAGTAAATTGTTATTGTCTCAGACATACTATCTCAGTTATTATTTGTAAATTCGCCCCCTAAAGTTAGGAATATTAATCGGATATACAATCCACTTAAACGTAATTTAAATGGACTATTCTTTTTTTGATTTTCTCCGGCTGATCGGCTCCTTGGCGCTGTTCTTGTACGGAATGAAGATCATGAGTGAAGGGTTACAAAAATTTGCGGGTGACAGTTTACGGCGAATACTAACCGCGATGACCACGAACAGAGTAACCGGTATGCTCACCGGGGTGTTAATAACGGCTCTTATCCAATCATCATCGGCTACGACGGTTATGGTCGTGAGTTTCGTGAATGCCGGACTCTTGACATTGACCCAATCCATCGGAGTCATTATGGGTGCTAACATCGGAACCACGGTAACGGCATGGCTTATCTCCGCCCTCGGTTTCAAGGTCGATATCGCCGCATTCGCCCTTCCCCTTTTAGCTTTCGCTCTCCCACTCTTCTTCTCAGGAAAAAGCTCTCGTAAATCAATTGGTGAATTTGTTTTTGGTTTCGCGTTCCTGTTCATGGGTCTTCAAAGTTTAAAGGCAAACGCCCCAGACCTCGGAGCGAATCCGGAAATGCTGGCTTTCGTGCAGAATTATACGGATATGGGATTTTTCTCCATCATCTTGTTCTTATTTATCGGAGCGATCTTAACCATGATCGTACAAGCCTCCGCCGCCACGATGGCTATTACATTGATTATGTGCGCCAACGGCTGGATCGATTACCATTTGGGAGTCGCTTTGGTATTAGGCGAAAATATCGGAACCACGATTACGGCCAACTTAGCCGCATTAACCGGAAACACACAAGCACGACGAGCCGCGTTAGCGCACCTTGTTTTCAACGTTTTCGGTGTCATGTGGGTTTTGGTGCTCTTCTACCCTTTCACGAATGCCGTCTCATGGTTTGTTACCCATGTAATGAAGGTCAGTGATCCGGCTGTGGCGGTATCCTTTAAACTGGCAGCGTTCCACACTGCATTCAATATCAGTAATACTTTCATTATGATCTGGTTCGTAAGCTTGATCGAAAAGACCGTATGTACGCTTATCAAGCCCAAGGTGGAAGACGAGGAATACCGCCTTCGCTATATCACGGGAGGTATGTTATCCACCGCCGAGCTTTCCATCCTACAAGCTCATAAAGAAATCTCATTATTCGCCGAGCGTACGGCTAGGATGTTTAATATGGTGAAAGAATTATTCTACGAGAAGAATGAGGAGACCTTCCTCAAGACTTATAGCCGCATCGAGAAATACGAGAATATCAGCGACCGCATGGAGATCGAGATCGCGAATTACTTGACTGAAGTATCGGAAGGCCGTTTGAGTTCTGAAAGTAAGGAAGAAATCCGTATCATGCTACGTGCCGTCTCGGAAATCGAGAGTATAGCGGATTCTTGTAATAACCTTGCCCGAAGTATCAAACGCAGAAACGAGTTCAAATCCGAATTCACGGAGGAGCAAAACAAGCACTTGGATCATATGTTCGAGCTGGTATCCGGGGCGTTAAATCGCATGAACCTAATTTTGCATAAACCGGAACTCGTACATGATGATATCAATCCTTCTTATAACATAGAGAACGAGATCAACAACTATCGTAACCAGTTGAAGAGCCGGAATATCGAAGATATCAACAATAAGCTGTACCAATATCAAGATGGCGTTTATTACATGGACATGGTTAGTGAAAGTGAAAAGCTGGGCGATTATGTATTAAATGTTGTTCAAGCGGTTATCGAGAAGAAAATATAGCGTATATTTGTCCTTAACAATATCAACAGCCCTTTTCCGTTATTGAGAGAAGGGCTGTTTTTAATATATATCCACTATGAATTATAAATATTATACGATCGTTATCCTTGGCCTTTTAGCATTCTCCGCTTGCGAGAAAGATGATATTGACATTCCGGCAACCGACAATGAAGTGAATCAATGGATCGAGCAAACGATGCGAGAGAATTATCTTTGGTATTCCGAGTTCCCGGATAAAAGTTCCTTGGACTTTAGTCTTGATCCGGAGGCCTTCTTCAAGGGCCTGTTATCCGATAAAGACGGGAAAGATCTTCCTGAAGGTCATCATTACTTTTCCCAATTAGAGAAAGCGACCGTAACAAAGAGCATTTACGACGCGAACAACTCATATGGATTCGATTTCGCGACTTCCAACCTTAAAGACGGAGGCAGTACCTATAAAATAGCCATTGTCCTTTATGTATTAAAGGATTCACCCGCCGAAGAAGCCGGATTGAAACGGGGAGACTGGATACTTGGCGTAAACGGCTCCTTGGGTTCTATCCAAGACTATGATGTATTGAGAAGCGGAGGCAGCGTATCCCTCCAACTAGGAAAAGAAATAGGAAACACCAAGGGATTCGTCTCCACCCGAAGAGTTACCTTGAACGCATCCCGAACGGTAGAAGACACCCCATTCCTAAAAGATTCCGTATACACATATGGCAATAAGCGAATCGGCTATTTGATGTACAACCATTTCGCCTCCGGACCGGATGAATACGATTATAGCGACACTAGTTATAATCTTTATTTGCAACAACTCTTCGAAAAATTCAAAAGCCGCAACGTCAATGAGTTCGTACTTGACTTACGCTATAATG
Organism: Parabacteroides sp. AF39-10AC; assembly: GCF_003635405.1. NCBI lineage: Bacteria > Pseudomonadati > Bacteroidota > Bacteroidia > Bacteroidales > Tannerellaceae > Parabacteroides > Parabacteroides sp. AF39-10AC. Next base: position 16,549 of record NZ_QTLP01000009.1, read on the forward strand.
GGGGTGGGCTTGTCAATTGCGCCCAATTACTGGCTTCGCTATTAGTCCGTGAAAACGTTTTAGGAGAACCTTTATGTATCATGGAGTATAACGATAAAAACTCCAATAAAAATGAGACCTTGCCTTTACTCAAAACGACCGAGGTCATGGCGGGAAACTTAAACCTACAACGGCTATTTGTTTTGACAGGTTCAACTACGGCTTCTGCCTCCGAACTTATCATTAACTCGCTACGATCTTATCTAGACGTTCGGGTTATCGGTAAGCAGACTTTTGGCAAGACCGTCGGTATGACGATCTACAATGAATCTAAAAAATATGGCTGGATACTTTCTCCCGTCACTTTCCATATTTATAATAAGGATCGGGAAGCTGATTATGAAGACGGATTTCATCCCGATATAGCTATTGATGAATTCAAGAGTGATCTAGCTGAATTCGGAGATTTGAAGGATCCTTTATTAGGACAAGCTATTTACGAGATAACCGGCCAGTCACCACTCTTACGATCCGCTACCCCGAGGGGCAACCGGGAAATCCAATATAATCCCCCGTTGTCCTATAAGGATAACTTATTACTGATTCCAAAAGACTAAAAACAAAATATATGGAAAGCGCATTTCTTAAAATCATAAACGCAAAAGTATTAACTCCTTCGGGCCTCCTACCAAACGGGCAAATCATCATCTCGGATGGGAAAATAGTGGAGATCACCGGGCAAAACCGGGAGATTCCTCATGCGGAGATCATCGACGCAAAAGGATATTATGTGGCTCCCGGCTGTATCGACACGCATGTACACGGCGGCAACGGACATGATTTCACGGAAGCTACCCCGAAAGCGTTCTATGCGATCACAAGAGCACATGCTTTACAGGGAACAACGGCTTTATATCCTACATTGGCAGCGGCCCCTATCGAGACCTTCCGGGAAGCGATCAAGACCTGCGAGCACATCATGAACCACCCGGAACAGGGGGCCCGTATCATGGGATTACATCTCGAAGGCAACTATTTGAATATGGCTATGAAAGGCGGACAAGACCCTAATTATATTTACCCGCCCGATCCCCAAGAATATAAGGAATTACTAAACAGTACCCAATGTATTAAACGCTGGAGCGCCGCCCCCGAGCTTGACGGGGCTTTGGTATTCGGTAAATATGCGTCAGCTCATGGTGTGTTGGTTTCACTAGCCCACACCACAGCCGATTATCTCCAAGTGAAAAAAGCATACGAAGCCGGATTCACCCATGCTACCCACTTCTACAATGCCATGACTTCCGTCCATAAAGACCGTGAGTATAAACATGAAGGAACGGTAGAAGGTATTTATCTCATGAAAGATATGACCGTTGAAGTTGTAGCCGATGGTATCCACGTACCGCCAGCAATCTTAAAGTTGGTATATCAAATCAAAGGGGTAGAACGTACGTCCTTAATCACGGACGCAATGGCCGCCGCCGCTTGCGATAACGGTACGGAACATTTTCCGGACTCCCGGGTAATTATTGAGGAAGGCGTATGTAAATTAGCCGATCGCTCAGCTATCGCAGGAAGTATAGCTACCGGAATCCGTTTGATCCGTACCCTAGTCGAGAAAGCGGAAATTCCATTGCACGACGCTGTTCGTATGGCTTCCGAAAGTCCGGCCCGCCTAATGGGTATTTTAGACCGTAAAGGAACATTGGAGAAAGGAAAGGATGCCGATATCATCATTTTCAACAACGATATAGAGATTCAAGAGACCTTCATCGAAGGTAAACGGCTCTCCAAAGAATAAGAAATCCAATAAACAATGACTTCTCCTATCTTGTTTTTAGATAAATAAGGGCATGAATGTATATGGAAAACGTAAAAGAACATTACTGGAGATACTCATTGATCACCATTATATTAGGACTAGGGGTAATTCTATTTTTTAAGATTACCCCGTTTCTTGGAGGTATACTTGGAGCATTCACCATCTATATATTGCTGCGTGGACAGATGTTCCACCTGACAGAAAAGCTAAATATGAGACCGGCTTTTGCAGCTTTACTGTTACTGGGGGAAACAATCTTATGTTTCTTAATCCCAATCACATTGGCGATCTGGTTGGTAATCAACAAAACTCAAAATATTAATTTAGACCCGACTGTACTGCTAAATACAGGCCAACATATAGCGGATCTAGTTCAGGAAAAGACCGGGTTTGATGTACTGGATAGAGGAAACTTATTAAAAGCGGCCTCTATACTCCCACAAATCGGACAGTTTTTAGTGGGTAGCATAAGCAGTTTCGCCGTAAATGTCGTCGTCTTGATTTTCATTCTGTACTTCATGCTGATAGGCGGAAGAAAAATGGAAAACTATCTATACACCTTATTCCCCTTCAGTGATCAAAACAAGGATGAGGTACTCAACGAGATCAATATGATCGTAAAATCAAACGCCATAGGTATCCCTCTTTTGGCGGTTATACAAGGTATCGTAGCGGTGATCGGTTACTTTATCTTTCAGACTCCCGATCCGCTGTTATTTGGGTTTCTCACTTGTATCGCTACGATCATTCCCATTGTAGGGACCGCATTGGTCTGGGTTCCGTTGGCGGCTTATATGGCTTTAAACGGAGATTGGGTACATGCCTTGGGATTGACTATTTATGCCTTGCTTGTCATTACGAACGTCGATAATCTGATTCGTTTTATCCTACAAAAGAAGTTGGCGGATATACATCCGTTAATCACCGTCTTCGGAGTCGTAATCGGGTTGTCCTTATTCGGATTTATGGGGATCATCTTCGGGCCGTTGTTACTATCCTTATTCCTTCTTTGTATAGATATCTTCAAGAAGAGCTATTTGGATAAATAAAGAGTATCTAACGCAATTAACGCTTCCGGGCCTTTTCCCGGGCGGCCTTTTCCTTTTCCCGCAAGGCTTCCTTGCGGGCTTTTTCTTTCTCTTTCAATTTTTGCTTGTATAAGCGTTCCTTCTCCTTACGTTCTTTTTCTTTCTCTTTCAAGCGTTGCTTATAAGCACGTTCCTTTTCCTTACGAAGGTCCTCACGAGCTTTCAGTTTCGCCTTACGGTCGGCTTCCGCTTGTTTCAGCTTGGCCTTGCGATCAGCTTCCAACTGTTTCTCTCGATCAGCCTTCGCTTTCAACAGGGCACGTTCTTCCTCCGCTTGCTTCTTGAGAAGTTCTTCCTGTTCTTTCGCTTTCTGCTCACGTAATTCCTTATCCGCCTTTTGCTGGGCCTCGAAAGCCTTACGAGCCTCTTCCTTGCGGGCTTCTTCTTCGGCAGCTTCCCGTTTACGGATCTCTTGGATTTCTTTCAAGGTCATGCCTTGATCCTCAACCGCCGGCTGAACAACAGGAACCGTATCCTTACGAAGGGTATCGACACGCTGGATTTCCGGTTTGTCAAACGCAGGGACCTCAATCGTATCCGGGACGACTGGTATAGCGGGCTGTCGAACAGGTTCTTGAACAGGCCGTTGTTCCTCCTCCGGCTCTGTAACAGGTTGTTTTTCCGGTTCAACTTCTAGTTTCAATTCATCTGCCTCTTCCGGCACTTCGGCTTCTTCCTCCGTGATCATTTCATCTTCAGTCGCCTCCTCCTCCTTAGCGGCTTCCATACGGGCTTTCCAACGACCTGCCAGATCCGGTAATTCCTCACCGAAGCTCTCATCGAAGAAGGTGATATATTCATCCAAGGTCTTGCCACGCATCAAGGTCTCATAATTATCATCAGAGATCGGTAACACGGCAACCGCTTTATTCAAGGCCGTAGCATAGCCATCCTTACCGTATATCATCTTATAATATTGGATAATCTCGTCAAAACTAATAAATCCTTTAATCGCCAGCATACTGATCGGGCCGGCCTGCTCCAAAGCCAAATCAAACTCTTTCACCATGAAGTTCGCGAAGTTATAAGCGGCGACAGCGAATAGCAACTGGTTCTGATCTACGCTACCCGTAGGATATACCAAAAGCATCTGATAAGGCGTGTTCCGTTCCGGATTAAATACACGGGCCGAATCCTCGGCTGATAACATACCATCCTCGCCCAAACCGAATCGTAAATTCCAACTCATACCTTTCACACCGCCCTGCACCAAGGCACGTCCCCGAAGAACACCTTTCAACATCTCCCCGGCCAGTTCCGTGACATCCGCGTTCGGATACTTCTCGACCAGCGCTTTCAAGGCATTCTTAAAGCCTTCCGCATCCCCGGCCTGCACATATGATAACGCATCCAAGAACATGAATTTAGGCATCAATGTAGCCAATGGATATTTCTCGCTTACGTACCGGAAACTCTTACGTACATACGCTGTATCGCTCTCCAGATAACGGTCGTAAGTAGCTTGATAGATCGAGTCTTGTACCACATCCATCATGCGGATATTATACTCGTAATTCGGATCAGCCACAGCTACCGCATAATCGCTTTCCGGGAAGGCGTTCATTAATTTATTCTTATACTCGGTAGCCAACGCTGTATTTCCGGTTTTCAAGGCCATCAAGTATACTTGATAATAGCTCTCCAAACGGTGCTCATGATCCGGGAAACGGCGTTCCAAATTCTCGAACGCCTCGACAGATAAGGGGATATCCTCCAACTTATCCTTATAGATCATCGCCATATTGTAAAGACCGTCTATAATAATAATGTTAGAAGCGTCTATATCCTCTTGCGTGAAAGGTAGCTGCTGTAGGTAATACTCACGGGTATGCGGATCATCGGCGGCAACAGCCGGCAGATCACCGCCTATCGAATCGGTCGGCAACGGCTCACCGTCCGGCCCTACCATTTGGGTGGAATCTCCCTCGACCAGCATCTCCTCATCCAGATTCTCATTAAAGGTAGAGAGTTCCTTCTTACGGCGGCGCCAGTGATCTTCCAACGGACGACGTCCCCATTTACGCTGGAACTGTGTCTTTCCTTGCGCTACAGTCTGAGGATTATAGAAATAGAAAGACGCTCCACCGGCCGCATTCGGCAAGACAACAGCGTTGGTTTCCGTACCGGGGCGGTCGATTCCGGTGCCTTTCGCTTCCTGCTCGGCCAGATAAGCCTCCTTCTCAGCCAAGGCTTTCGCCTCTTCCTCCTCTTTCTTTACCTCCTCAATCTTCTTATCGATAATCGCTAACCGCTCCGCTTCCGGTAATTTAGCCAAGGCTTGCAAACTGTCTTGAAGATGGACCGCTTCTACATGCACAACCAATTCATCCAGAATCGCCGACAATTTAGAAACCCGTTCATAATCCCTGTATTCCTTTTGAATTCCGGCTAAGGCTCCGCTAAAGCAAGGTTGCGCTTTCACGTAATCCCGCATCGTAAAATAGATATCTCCCAGCTTTATCTGGCAGATCGCCTTATCCATTCCATTCAATGTACTCTTATCGATACCGAGTTGATAGTTCTTTATGGCATTCACCGTATCTTCCCGGCTGAGGTATACATTTCCTAAAGCATAGTATACTTGATCCAGATAATCCTTATTCTTCTGGCTTTTCGCCATTTTCTCGAGCATCTTCACCACTTTCAAGTAATTCGTACCCGAGAATACTTCTGTCTGACGGATACGTGAGGCAAATTCCAACTCATACGGAGGATTCGAACGGGCTACCTCACCAAAGGTCTTATAAGCCAAGCCATCTAATTCTTGATCCGCATAGATTTGTCCCAAAAGATACTTCATCCGGGTACGTTGCTTCCGGTTTTTCTCCGCCTTGATAGCGGTCTTCAGATAAGGGATGGCATCCTCGAACTGCCCGTTCTTGATCAAATAATCGGCATACACCGCCGCATATTGCTTCAAAGCGGAAGCAGGAATACCGTTCTTGTTCATCTTATCCAAGATATCCTCGGATTCATAGAACCAACCCATCTCGGAATAACAACGGGCTTGCCACAAACGGGCCTCGGCCACGACCTCCTCGTCCTTCGCGTAATGACGGGCTATATAGGAGAAGGTAGCGGAGGCTTGCAGGAAATCGGCATTGTAGAATTGCGCCTGTCCCATGATCAGCCAACTATTCTTTAAGAAAGGGTTATATTCCTCTTGTTCTTGGATAGCACGTAGTTTGGGATTATTCCGCCAGCCCGGTTTCTTGGCCGGTTTCGCTTTTATGGAGTGTAGTTTAATAGCTTTATTACTTTTCTCGATCGTCCGGTCGAAAGGGCCGCCCGGCTCGGCTTTGTCTTTAGGCTGGGCGCTAATCGGATACATATAGATCCTGTCGGAATAGTTCTCTTTATATCCGTCCTGTTGGCTTTTCAGTGCCTCGTCAAACGCTTGTTTTCCATTGAAATAAATATTATAACGGGTCGTAAAGGCATGATAAAAACGGCTCGCTTTCGTGTTCTTCTTCGTGCTGCACGACCAAAGCAAGAGTACCGTTAATAACGCCACTATGTAGTAAAACCCTTTTTTCATTCTTTAATTAACGCCGTAACAACGGTTTTATTGCTTTCAAGGCCAAAAAGAGGACCACCAAAAACAAGATGATAAACGCACCGGAAGGCACGTTCAGGAAATAAGAAAGAACCAGTCCGGACACGCAACCCAGAAAGCCGATCGCGATACTTCCCCATATGATCTTCTTGAAGTCGGAAGTAAACAGGTTCACCGTTATTTGAGGCAGGGTCAGCAAACTCATCAATAGCATAATCCCTACCAACCGGATCGAAAGAACAATTGTCATGGCGATAAAGCACATCATCGTATACTCGATCCATTTTACCGGTAGGCCTTGCGTGACAGCGAAGTCACGATCGAACGCCACGTAAACAATCTCACGGAGGAAAAGGGAGAATATGAGTATCAACAATACCACCAACCCTAAAATCCATAAGATATCGGCCGTAGAGATCGTTAATATATTACCAAATAGATAGGCGGATAGATTCGGGGCGTACCCCGGGGTAAGGAAGATGAAGATCACTCCCAAAGCCATACCCAGCGACCATACGCCCGCTATAGCGGAATCCTCCCTTACGTTTTGCGTCTTGCTCGCCCACTCCACGCCAAAAGCGGAGAGGATGGAGAACAGCATCGCCATCAAGATCGGATTTGTTCCCAGATAAAAACCCAAGCCCAAACCACCGAACGAAGCATGCGTGATCCCTCCGCTGATAAATACCAACCGGCGGGATACGATGTAAGTCCCGACAATCCCACAAGCGATAGCGGTTAGCAAGCTCCCGATCAAGGCGTTCTGAAAAAAGGCATATTGCAATAAATCCATATGATTCGTTTCCTAAATTAATGAGTACGGCGTTCGCCAATGATCAAGAATGCCTCATCCTTCAAGGCATCTGGCAAATTGATCCCTCGCAATTGCAGGCTACGGAGCCAACCGGCCACCTCCACTTCCCGGAGGGTATAAAGCACTTCACTAAACTCCTCAACGGCTTCCTCATCGTAAGCGTCCGCTTCCACTCCTTGGAACCGATCCAGTTCCTCATCGTTATAATATTCGATTTTCTTGCTGACGGCAGCTAATAAACTATCCCGCTCGCAAGTCTCATGTTGTCCGCAGCAAACCTCCGGGATCTCCTGTGCCTCGGGGATCTCCGAGATCTCCCCCCGTTCCAGCATCTTCTGAAGTTTCTTATTCCGGAAATACCCGGCGATAGCGGCTACGACACCCAGGCCTATAAGACTTATGACAATGTACCACATAATTCAATTGAAAGTTGAGAATTGAAAACTGAAAATTAAAGGGCTGATTCCCTAATAGAGAAACCAGCGGCCTTAAGATCTTCCCAATAATGGGGATAACTCTTGCTGACCACTTGCGGGTGGGCGATCTCTATCCCCTCGGGACGTACCAAAGCGGCGGGAGCGAATGACAAAGCCATCCGATGATCCTCGTAAGTGGCGATTACCGGATGCGACTCCGGTTCCCTGCGTTCACCGTTCCACTCCAAGATGCTATCATTGCGATCCGTCAACACATAACCTAATTTACGAAGCTCTGTCTTCAATGCCTCGATCCGATCCGTCTCCTTGATCTTCAATGATTGAAGTCCCGTAAAGCGGAAAGGGATATTTAATAACACGCAAGTCACCACAAAGGTTTGAGCCAAATCCGGTTCATTCACGAAGTTATAAACCAACTTCTCACAGATATTTCCAGTATGCTTTAACACGACTCCACGTTTCGTATAAGTAGTGCCCACTCCCAATTGAGCGAACAACTTCGCTCCGGCGGCATCTCCCTGCAAGCTATTCTTGAATAAACCTAACAATTCGATCTCAGCATTTTTCGATAACGCCATGATCTCATACCAATAAGAAGCGGCACTCCAATCGGATTCCACCGTAAAACGAATCGGCTTATACTCTTGGGGAAGTACTTTGATCGTATTCTCCGTCCAAGAGGCTCTCACTCCATATTGCTCCATCAATTGCAAGGTGATATGGATATAGGGCCTAGAGATAATAGCGCCCTCCAAATGCAACGTAACCCCATTTTCTGTTAACGGGGCGATCATCAAGATAGCGGATATATATTGAGAGCTAACATTTCCCGGTAGCGAGATCTCTCCGCCTTGCAAGGCGCTTCCGAAAATACGCAAAGGAGGATAACCCTCCTTCTCCATGTACTCGATCCGGGCGCCTAAAGCGTTCAGCGCATCCACCAACACCTTGATCGGACGGTTCTTCATGCGTTCGGTTCCCGTAATCGTCCATTCGCCCACCACCTTCGAGAGGAAAGCAGTAAGGAAACGCATCGTCGTACCCGCCGCACCCACATTAAAATCCCGATCGTTCGAGTTCAATGCCTTTACCATCAAATTTGTATCATCGCAATCGGATAAGTTCTCCACATCGTATGCGCTATAACTTAGCGCATTCAAGATCAATGCCCTGTTACTGATACTTTTAGAAGCGGGAAGCTTTACGGTAGTCCGGATAGCGGAACCCGGAGCATCTATCTGATAATTCATCGCTTTCGTATATTCAAGATTCAAGAGGCAAAAGTACGAAAATTAGCGTACATATGGAGTATAACAGCGGGAAACTTTCTTTATGCTTCTTTTCGAATGCGAATCGTGACAAGGCATTCGTTTGAATCGCCCCAACCAGTAGACGTGAGGGGCTATAAAACGCCCTTTTAAGTGAGAGTATTCCCGTTTTTAAGCACGAAAGGCGACAAAAGCCTACACGTATAGTCGCGTTGGGCGACGCCAATACTGCCGTTAGGCATTATAAACAGTCACGAATAGGGTTGTCAATAGTCGTGAATAGGCATCGTAACCCGGTTAGAACCCAGTCGTAACCCTATCGGATAGCCCGAAGAAGTCAATGGATATGAATTAGGATGAATTATTTTCGCTAGAATGAAAGGCGGTTTTTCGGTATTGTATTATCAATGAACGAATTATTGTTTTTTTCTTGCGTATTTGGCAATGAGTCGTACATAGTCCCGGAAAAATCGGTTCTCCGGGACTTCAGTTTACAAAATGTCAAAATGTCAAATCGCCAAACGGTCTTATCACAAGGCCTTCATCTTCAAGAAATGTTTCCAGAAAAAGAGGATCTGGTAATCAATAGAATTATTCCAGTATTGTGAATCGTGATTACCCGGGCGAGTGATAAAGTCGTGGTCGATGCCTTGTTTTAATAACGCTTCGTGGTAGTTCTTATTCACCTCCAAAAAGAAATCGCTGTCACCGCAATCGAAGATCAAAGCGATCTGGTCTTTCCTCAAGGTTGGAACCAAATTGATAACCGTGTACTTCTCCCAGTTTTCCGGATATTTTGCTTTCTCACCTATTTGTACGCTCATCTCCCAGTTTTTCGGGAAAGGGCGGATATCCACGCCACCGCTGGTACTTCCCGCCGCGGAGAAAACATCGCTATGACGAAGGCCATTCCACATAGCGCCATGTCCACCCATGCTCAAACCAGTAATAGCACGTCCCTTACGATCGGCCACTGTCTTATAATGGGAATCCACGTATTTCACCAACTCATCCGAGATGAAAGTCTCATACCGTACATCAGCGTTCAAAGGGCTATCCCAATACCACGTATTCTTACCATCCGGGCATACGAAAAAGATACCCTTCTCATCAGCGATCTTAGGTAGATCCGGCTTGATACCGACCCATGTACGAGCGTTACCGCCATAGCCATGTAACAAATAAATCACCGGACACGCTTCCGTCGCAGCCATATCCGGACTTACCACGACTACCTCTATACTTTTATTCATCGAAGGACTTTTCACTTGCAAAGTATCTACCTTCGCTGCCTGTAAACCGAGCGGAAGCAAACAAACCAACGCTACCGCTACCTTTTTCATCCAATTCATATCAGTGAACATTAATGATTAATTCCCCGTAGCCTTGTTTTCAAGGAACTACGGGGACAAATATACAGATTTTACAGCCAAAAACTTATTTACTTAACGAGAAAGGACGATCCTCTTTCGCAGTTCCTCTCGTCTTCTCCGGTTGATTACCCATTTGAAGCTCCAGCACGCCCCCATTCACGATATCGCTGTAATGGATATAATTACGTGTATGTCTCTTCCCGTTCAAGGTAGCGTTTTGGATATATACGTTATCCTTACTATTCCCTTTCGCCTCGATCACGAACTTCTTGCCATCCTCCATCGTAATCGTAGCTTTCCGGAATTTCGGGCTACCCAATACATACTCATCCGTCCCCGGGCAAACACTGTAGATACCCAACGCGCTCAATACGTACCAAGAAGACATACCGCCTTGATCCTCATCACCCGGATAACCATTTTCCGAGCTATTATATAACCGATCCATCACCTGACGAATCCAATATTGCGTCTTCCAAGGCTGACCCGCGTAACTATACAAGTAAATCATATGCTGGATCGGTTGATTACCTTGGGCGTACTGTCCCATCTTCGCCAATTCCATCTCCAGCATCTCATGAATTTTCGTTCCGTATGTTCCATATTTCACGATACCGGGTAAAGCGAAAACAGAGTCGATCTTCGCCACGAAACGCTCATCACCTCCTGTCAAATCGATCAACCCTTGGACATCATGGAAAACCGACCAATTGTAATGCCAAGCATTCCCCTCGCAATAAGGACCGCCCCATTCGAAAGCATCGAAATCCGCCCAACTACCATCCAATTTACGACCTCTCATAAAACCGACAGAAGGATCGTACACATTCTTGTAATTATAGATCTGGCGGGCAAAGACCTCCTCATAAAACTTATTCCCAGTCATTTTCGCCAACTGATACGCACAAAAGTCATCATAGCAATATTCCAACGTCTGTGCCGTAGATCCCATGGATTCCGGATAAGGTATATATCCCAACTGATAATAATCCTTCCAACGAACCCGTCCGTTGGCACCGCCCCAAGGTCCCTTATTCATCGCCTCATGCGCATACGCTTTCAAGGCTTTCTCCGGATCGAAAGTGCGGATACCCTTCACCCAAGCATCCGTCAATAAAGAGATCGAGTGATTCCCGACCATCCCGCCGGTCTCACTCGGGAACGACCAAGAAGGCAACCAGCCACATTGCTCCTGAGCGTCTAGCAAGGCTTGCATATATTGCCCCTGCATCGTAGGGTGCAAGATATTGGTCAGCGGGAACTGGGAACGGAAAGTGTCCCAAAAACCATTATCGGTAAACATATATCCATCATGAATCTTCTCATCGTACGGACTATAGTAGTAAGGAGAACCATCCTCTTTCTCCTCATAAAACTTATGGGAAAACAAATTGGCACGGAACATGCAGGAGTAGAAGGTTTTCATATCCTCCTCGCTTCCACCATCCACCAACACACGATTCAATAGCTGGTTCCATACGTCAGCAGCCGCTTGCTTCGTCACTTCTACCGATGAGTGCTTACCTAGCTCACGAGTCATCGTAACCTCCGCTTGTTCCGGACTGATATAAGAGGTAGATACCTTGGCCTGTACCTTAGAGCCTTTCGCGAATTGTACATAGGCACCGATTCCTTCCCCTTCCCGGCTCAAATTATTCTTCTGGATCGTATTCTTACGATTCTCCCATGTACCATAGCTAACGAAAGGCTTATCAAATTGAATGATAAAATAAACACATAGCGAAAAAGTAAATTTGGGTAAAACGTAGCGAATTAGCTGATACAGCGTTCGTTACGCTTTGTTTTTCTATGGGACAGAGCCAACGAAATACCACCTCGAAGCCAAACAGCGCAGAAGTTCAGTTACCACCTCATTACCCCCGTAACGGGTGTGAATTTCTTGCTAAATGGTTCTGTTTCTGCGATTTGCGTAATTTTGCATAGCAGTCGGTAACTCACTAATAACTAATTTTGTAACCAAAAAAAGGAGTGAGTTATGCGTAGTACATTCAAGGTATTATTTTACGTGAAGAAAGGCAGCGAGAAGCCGAACGGCAACCTGCCTTTAATGTGCCGTATCACGGTGGACGGCGAGATTAAACAGTTCAGTTGCAAGATGGACGTTCCCCCACGGCTGTGGGACGTGAAGAACAACCGTGCTTCGGGCAAGAGCGTCGAAGCGCAGAGAATCAACCTTGCGGTAGATAAAATCCGTGTGGAAGTAAACCGCCGCTATCAAGAGTTAATGCAGACGGACGGTTATGTTACCGCCGCCAAACTCAAAGACGCCTATCTCGGTATCGGCGTCAAGCAGGAAACTTTGCTGAAGCTGTTCGAGCAGCACAACGCCGAGTTCGAGAAGAAAGTCGGGCACAGCAGGGCGCAGGGTACATTTACCCGTTATCGGACGGTCTGCAACCATATTCGGGAGTTCCTGCCCCATACCTACAAGCGTGAGGATATTCCATTAAAGGAACTCAACCTCACGTTCATCAACGACTTCGAGTATTTTCTGCGCACGGAGAAGAAATGCCGCACCAATACCGTGTGGGGCTACATGATTGTGTTGAAACACATCGTTTCCATAGCGAGGAACGACGGGCGTTTGCCCTTTAATCCCTTTGCGGGATATATCAACTCTCCCGAAAGCGTGGACAGGGGCTACCTCACCCAAACGGAGATACAGACGCTCATGAACGCACCGATGAAGAACGCCACCCACGAGCTTGTACGGGACTTGTTCGTCTTTTCTGTTTTCACGGGTTTGGCGTATTCGGACGTGAAGAACCTCACCGCCGACCGCCTGCAAACATTCTTCGACGGCAACCTGTGGATAATCACCCGAAGAAAGAAGACCAACACCGAATCGAACATCCGCCTTTTGGACGTTCCCAAGCGTATCATCGAGAAGTACAAGGGGCTGGCAAGGGACGGTCATGTTTTCCCCGTTCCGAACAACGGCAGTTGTAACAAGATACTCAAAGATATAGGCAGACAATGCGGCTTCAAGGTACGCTTGACCTACCATGTCGCACGCCACACGAACGCCACGACCGTACTTCTGTCGCACGGCGTACCCATCGAAACGGTGAGCCGCCTTTTGGGGCACACGAACATAAAGACCACCCAAATTTACGCCAAAATCACCGCCCAGAAGATAAGCCAAGACATGGAAACCTTGTCGCACAAGTTGGAAGATATGGAGAAGAATATCTGCCGAGCCATCTAATTAAGAACAGAATACCGATGAAAGAAGAAAGGAACATTATCACGATGGACGGGCAGGGCAATATCTCCCTGCCGAGCGATATAGGCGCAACCGCCATGACCGAGCGGGAAATCTGCGAACTGTTCGGGGTTATCGCCCCGACGGTTAGGGCAGGGATAAAGGCACTCTGCAAAAGCGGAGTTTTATCTATATATGACATAAAGCACATTATCCGCCTATCGGACAAATACAGCGCGGAGGTTTACAACCTCGAAACGATAGCCGCCCTCGCTTTCCGTGTCGAATCGTTCGGGGCGGCGAAAGTCCGCAGGGCATTATTAGAGAGGATTATACACGGGCGAAAAGAGAAAACGACGGTATTCGTGTCGGTTGTTTCGGACGGCAAGCCCAACAGCCGTTGGAAAGCATGATGATATACCAACATACCAACATGCAAACGTACCAGCATACCAGCATGCAAACATGCAAACCTATCACTATGGTGATATATATTGCAGGGTCTATTTCTCTTTTCAGAGGAAAGCGGAGCAATCGTTTTCGTTTACAAAGGCAAAGCAAGCACGGGGCTTTACGTCGGCTAAAAGGTCAGGCGGCTGCGCCGTTTCCCAATAAATCTTCCTCTCGCTTCGCTGCGAGCGTATTTATCGGGAAAACCTTGTATCCGACCGCCCCGTGCAAAAGAGCCTTTGAAAACGGAAACGACCGCCCCGCCACCCACCGACCGAAAGGAAAAAAATAAGGTGGGGTTACGGGCAAGCAGGCGGCAGGGACAGCCATAGCCGAAAGGCAGACGGGCAGGCAGACGGCACGCCGCAGGGTATTTACGGAGAAAATACCGTAGCTTATTAGGGAATTTTCCGAGCCGCAATACTACGTATCGCTGAAAATTCCCCAATAAGGCAAGGGGTAAGCCCCTCTGCACACCCCATCGGGGACGGCATTTGCCGCCCCGAAGATACGAAAAATCATTGTTTCACAAGTCAAGGAAGAAAGGAAAAATATATGGGTTTCGTAGTTTTACACATGGAAAAGGCGCACGGCAGCGACAGCGGAACGACCGCACATATCGAGCGTTTCATCATACCGAAGAACGCCGACCCCACACGCACGCACCTAAACCGCAGGCTTATCGAATACCCCGACGGGATAAAAGACCGTTCGGCGGCTATACAGCAGAGATTAGAAGAAGCGGGGCTGACACGCAAAATCGGAAGCAACCAAGTACGGGCAATCCGCATCAACGTATCGGGAACGCACGAGGACATGAAGCGGATAGAGGAAGAGGGGCGTTTGGACGAGTGGTGCGCCGACAATCTGAAATACTTCGCCGACACGTTCGGAAAGGAGAACATCGTGGCGGCTCACCTGCACAGGGACGAGGAAACGCCGCACATACACGTTACACTCGTCCCCATCGTCAAGGGAGAGCGCAAGCGCAGGAAAAGGGAGGAACAGACGAAGAAGCGATACCGCAAGAAGCCGACCGACACCGTGAGGCTGTGCGCAGACGATATTATGACACGGCTGAAATTGAAGTCCTACCAAGATACCTATGCCGTGGCGATGGCGAAATACGGGCTGCAAAGGGGCATAGACGGCTCGAAAGCTCGCCACAAGTCCACGCAGCAGTATTATCGGGATATACAGAAACTCTCCGACGACCTCAAAGCGGAAGTGGTGGATTTGCAGCAGCAGAAAGAAACGGCACAGGAGGAACTAAGACGGGCGAAAAAAGAAATACAGACCGAGAAGCTGAAAGGGGCGGCAACCACCGCAGCCGCCAACATCGCCGAGAGCGTCGGTTCTCTTTTCGGCAGTAACAAGGTCAAGACGCTGGAAAGGGAGAACACCGCCCTGCATAAGGAGGTAGCCGACCACGAGGAAACCATCGAAGCCCTGCAAGATAGGATACAGACCATGCAGGCAGACCACAGCAGGGAGATACGGGAAATGCAGCAAAAGCACGGCAGGGAGATAGCCGACAAGGACACAAGGCACAAGCAGGAAATATCGTTTCTGAAAACGGTAATCGCAAGGGCGGCAGCATGGTTTCCCTATTTCCGTGAAATGCTCCGTATCGAAAACCTCTGCCGCCTTGTCGGGTTCGATGAAAGGCAGACCGCAACGCTCGTCAAGGGAAAGCCGTTGGAGTATGCAGGGGAACTCTACTCGGAGGAACACGGACGGAAATTCACGACCGAAAGGGCAGGTTTCCAAGTGCTGAAAGACCCCACGGACGGGACTAAATTGGTTCTTGCCATCGACCGAAAGCCCATTGCCGAGTGGTTCAAGGAACAGTTCGAGAAGTTAAGGCAGAACATACGCCGACCTATACAACCGCAAAGGAAAGGCAAGGGATTCAAGCTATAAATGTTAAATCCTGCCCGATTTGCCGAAAAAAGTGCGGTACGCTGTTCGTGGTGTACTGCACTTTTTTTATATTTGTTCGCAAGGTGATATACTTGAAGAAAATAACAGCCGATTTCGCTGTTAGCACAATGTTATGCGGCAGCTTAAAAGACGACACCAAACCAGAAAAATCATCTTGACAACCACCCGACTTTGAACTACGAAGGATGAAATTTTTCAGGGACAACTTCCAGCATTTCCAAAAAACAGTTTACCCATTGACTTGGAGACAAACAAACAATTTGAGCATTAAGGTTTAAACCGAATTTTTCCGAAATTGACCTGACCTGACTTTTCCTGAAAATCGACTTTAAAGCTGTTTTTACAGATAAATCAGGTTTCTCTAACAGACAGGAAATAAATGCTAAGTATTTGGCTTTAAACTTAAAATCAAAAAATAACTGTTTTCTTTTAATGTTTAACAGGGCTGATTTGACAGTTGGCGGTGGAAAGAAACTTTCAGGACCTACCTCATAGACAAGTTTCAAATCAAAAAAAGTATGATAGAAAACGGTATATGGATTGTAAAGCTTCCTCGAAAATAACTTTTGTGTAGGTTCTAACTGAAGGACAATGGAACCTCCCAGAAAATTTCCAAGACTCTCAAACATCAGGATTTTGAAAATATCGGAAGTAATGCCATAAGGAATATTTGACACCACTTTGAAAGGAAATTTCGGAACTGCAAAATTCCTAAAATCACAACCGACAACTTGAACATTTCGGGCATCAGAAAATAATTTTCGTAAATGTTCAACCAAAGCTGTGTCGTTTTCAATAGCAACAACATTGTTGGCGATTTTTAATAAATGAACAGTAAGAAACCCCTTGCCTGCCCCAATATCTAAAACCGTATCCTGATTACTTATATTTGCTTGTCTTATTGCATCTTTTATTAGCACTTTATCAATAGTAAAGTGCTGACCCGTAAAACGAACGGGCAATTTCTTTTTTGTCATTAGTAACTTCTTACAGGTGAATACTTGACTGCAAATTTAGTAACTTTGCAGCAGAAATTAACGAGAAAGAAGAGAAAATGAAAACCGACCGCATAACATCACCTATACGCAAGCAGGGGTTTCGTGCTTCGTAGGACAGTTAAGTGGTAAATTTAAAGTTCAGTTCTTCGTAGGAAGTTCAGTGGTTAAAATCCCTGCCTGCGTATAGCTGAGAACCGTTATCAACCTCGAAAAGCAAAAATACAATGAATAGAATATTAACACTATACCTCTTTTTGCTATTGTGTGGCACGGCTTCCGCACAACAAATAGTAAAATGGGACGATTTACAGACTATAACGGATAACGCACGGCGCACGGTCTATTATGAAAAAGGCAGTAAACAGCCGTTGCAGGGAGAATATCGCATTATACGAGGGCTTGACGAGGAGCGTGTTAAACTTTCCGACGGCATAATAAACGGTGATTATCTCCGCTATCGTGATGGGGTACTGCGTGAATCGGGCATATATGCCAAAGGAAAGCGCAACGGCATATTCACGGAGTATTACCAAGATGGCGTTACTCCCCGAAAAGAAACACCCATGCAGCAAGGCAAGATAGACGGAACTGTAAAGACCTATTTTCGTAACGGCAAAATAGAAATCGAAAAGGAGTATAGGCAGAGTGTGGAGAGCGGACGGGAACGCCGCTTTGACAGCAAGACGGGTGAGCAGATTTTTGAATCTCATTATATAGACGGCAAAAAAGAGGGTGAGGAATGGGAAATATTCGAGGATGGGCGCACGCTTCGCAGCAGGACTACACGACACTACCGTAACGGAAAACTTGACGGCTTTTATCGTGTGGAATCGACACGGGACGGAAAACCCTATATAACCATCGAGGGGCAATACACCGACGGCGAGAAATCGGGACGTTGGAAACAGTACAACGCCACCGATGACACAACCCATGAATGGGATGAATGATTTTCTTTTTTCGCAAGTTGATTTTATAAAATTGCCACCGAAAGTTCGTACTTTCGGAAAAAGATGTTATATTTGCAAATGAAAGAGTTATTTGACAGCATAGCAACGCAAAACGCTGAAATTCGCACAGTTGCTAAATCGTTACTTCTATTTCTCAAATAATTCGCTAAAAGTTTATTTCTCAATCGGTTAAGTCAAACCGAGAAAAATCTAAAATAATTCTTATGTGTCTTCGGAGAGAAAGCCCCATTGTGTACATAGCCGGTGATCCGGTGGTTCGCTACATCGATTTGTACCTGACTGGTTTTCGTATAGCCATCCAGTACGAGAAAAGCGTCTCCCTTCGCGGGAAAGGAAAAACGGAAATGAGCGGAACGGGTAGTTGGAGAGAACTCCGTGGTAATACCATTCTCCAACGTAACCTTATAATAATGAGGCTTGGCAATTTCCTTATCATGAGAGAACGGAGTCGCCCGTTTGGACTCATCAACAACCAATTCCGATACAGGCATCAAAGAGAATACCCCGTAATCTCCCACCCAAGGGCTACATTGATGCGTCGGTTGGAAACCCCGGATCGTAGTGGCCGAGTATTGGTATTTCCAACCATCACCATTCTTCCCGGTCTGTGGAGACCAGCTATTCATGGGATAGGGAACCGCCGTAGTCGGGTAGGTATTTCCCCAACTCAATTCGTAAGTCGAGTTTGTTCCTTGCAAAGTATTTACGTATTGTACCAAGTCTTTCTCCGCAAAAACAGGGAAAGAGAGGGTTAAACAGAGGGCTAAAGCCGCCCCCTGTTTATAAAAAGTATTGAGTTTCATGTTATTTTATTTACTGATTAATTATTCACGCCCCAATTTGTATTCGGCTCGGGGCCCATCTCCAATTCTAGTACGCCACCTTTCATAATATCCTTATAATCAAGATAGCATCTCGTATAATCCATCCCGTTTAATTTAGCGGATTGGATATAGGTGTTTTCCGGGGTATTTCGGTTGGCTCGTATGATAAATGTATTCCCTTCACCAACCTGGATCTCGGTCTTCTCAAAAACCGGGCTGGATATCTCATAGCGAGTATCTCCCGGACAAACCGGATACAAACCACATGCCGCCAATACATACCAAGCGGACATCTGACCGACATCCTCGTTTCCAACCAAGCCTTCTACCTTATTCTTATACGCCTTATCGCAAATGAAACGAGACCATTTCTGGGTTTTCCACGGCTGTCCCAAATGATTGTACAAGAAAGGCACATGATGAACCGGCTCGTTCGCATGATTGTAATAAGCGTTCCACAGGAAATCCGTTGGTGTCTTGTCGAACATCGTATCCAGATCGGCAATCACCCGTTCCGTTCCTCCCATCAGTTCCACCATACCCGGAATATCGTGAGGCACGAACCACCCCTGTTGCAGCTCATTGCATTCCATACAGCCGTACCATTCCTTCAGCTTACCCTCTTCCGGCCAAGCCTCAAACCGGCCATTCGCATCTCTCGGGCGGAAGCTATGTTTCTCCGCATCATATAAATTCCGGTAAGACTGAGCCAACTTCGCATAATAAACCGCATCCTCCTGTTTTCCTAATGATTTCGCCAACTGAGACATACACCATTCCGTATACGCATACTCCAAGGTTTTGGAGATACTCTGCGGATTCGGGGTATAGCCCAACTCCGCATTCCCGAACATTCTCGAAGTTTTATCCGCATACCGATAAGCCTTTTCCATATCCAAGCTACAAATACCTTTCGCATAGGCATCCGCCAAGACCGATATAGCCGGATTTCCTAACATACAACCGCTATAGGCGTTCAATAACTCCCATCGCTCATAGTACTCACGCCCACTCTCCTCAGCCATCGTTGTCAATGACTTCAACAAATCGTTCACCAATACCGGATTAATAATCGTTTGCAAAGGCATCTGACTACGGAACACGTCCCAACCGCTAAAGATCGTACGTTTCGTGAACGTATCCGACTTATGCGCTTTTCCGTCCGCGCCCATATATTGACCATCCACATCCGTGTAAATCCTCGGATCGATCATTGCATGATACAAGGAAGTATAGAAGATCACCTTTTGCTCATCCGTTCCACCGCTGACATCCATCTTAGCCAAAGCCGTATCCCACAACGAGCGGGCACGAGAACGTACCGCGTCAAAATCCCAATCCTTGATCTCCGCTTTCAAGTTCTTTTCCGCACCCTCCAAGCTTACAAAGGAAATACCGGCCTTGAAAAGAACCTCCTCATTCGCCTCGGTCTCAAACTCCGTAAAGAACCCGAGGTGCTCGCCCTCATATGCCTTTGGTCTCTCCGAAATCTTCGCGTTCGCTGTCAATGTCTGGAAAGCCGGGCTCTCCACGAATTCCCGATGCCGATCCTGCCCAGCCGGGATATCCACGCTCCATACACCATAATCTTTCAACGGTTTGGAGAACTGCGCATAAAAATACACGGTATACCGGGAAGAACCCTCACCATTCCCCCAGCCTCCGCCTTCCGGCGTACATTCCATTCGTCCGGCGATCGTATGGTCATCTATCACTTGAACCGCCTGATACGTAGAAGTACCTCCTACACGACGGGCTAAGTCC
Source organism: Parabacteroides sp. AF39-10AC (assembly GCF_003635405.1). Lineage (NCBI taxonomy): Bacteria > Pseudomonadati > Bacteroidota > Bacteroidia > Bacteroidales > Tannerellaceae > Parabacteroides > Parabacteroides sp. AF39-10AC. The sequence goes on from NZ_QTLP01000009.1 coordinate 37,066, forward strand.
AACTGGATGCGAGACTGCTTATTCTCGGGGAAAACGAATCTCAGCATACCGCTATGAGGAGCCGCTGTCGCCTCCGCTTGTATCTGGTAATCGCTCAGCAATACCTTATAATATCCAGCCTTGGCCTCCTCGGATGATTTATCATACCGGGAACGATACCCGGCTACGCCCCCCTCTTTTCCTGAGTTCGTACGCAGATCGCCCACGGTAGGCATTACCAATAAATTACCCAGATCACCGTACCAGCCGATACCACTCATCTGCGTAAAGGCGAATCCCTCGATTGTCTCATGCTCGTAGCTATATCCGGAACCATTGTCGCCCCCTGTAATCGTATTCGGACTTACCTGTACCATACCGAAAGGGGTGGTCGCACCGGGGAAGGTCTTCCCCAAGCCATGGTAAGCACCGGCCGCCTCCGTATTCGTACTCGCCCCGATAAAGGGATTTACATAATCTGTTCCCGCCATCAGATCTTTCTTTTGAGAGCCGCAAGCTACGGTAACCAATCCCAATAAGCCGAAAGCAGAGGCTAATAATGTTTCTTTAATCATGTTATATTCGTAGTATTAAGTTATATTTATTTCCAAAAGAAGGGAATCATATGATTCCTATTCCGCAGGCAGCGATAGCGTGTGTTTTCCACTTTCCAACAAGATCGAACCCAGCGATATCTCTACATTATTCCCATCTAACACACAATTCGATACGTTAAAGGGAGCGATAAAAGTCGCCGTACTATTCGCAGGAATTTCCAGATCAAGCGAGAGCGATCGGTTCTCCATAGTCCAAGACACACGTGCCGTACCGTAAGGGGTCTCTCTCGCCACCCTCGCCCACGTCACGCCATCCGGCACTTGCGGTTTGATAAAGAAATGTTTATAGCCCGGCCTATCCTCATCCGGCAAGATCCCTCCGATCGCCTGACAGAACCAAGCGCCAATGCCATTGAAACAATTATGAACCTTACTACGTTCTCCCGACCAGTATTCCCAAGTCGTAGAAGCCCCTTGATCGATCATATATAGATATCCCGGTTGCTCTCTCTTTTTCAGCATGGAATAGAGAAAATCAGCCTCTCCGTTCTTTATCGCCCAATCGGTCAAGATCGTAACACCCACCAAACCGGAACCGATATGGCCCTTACAATTCTCCAAAGTCTCTCGATATAAACCTTCCTTTACCTCGGGCATATGCTGTTCATCTGTCACGCCGACCAACATCGGATAAATCCGATCGATCTGGGAGCCTGTAGCGTACTGTTTCTTCTCCGGATCATAGAAAGTCTTCTGGATAAGCTCGTTCAATCGTTGGCGACGCTCTTTATACTTAGCGGCATCCTCCGCTTTCCCCAATACCTTCGCGATCTTCTCCATCGTAGTGAGGCAATCGCTTATAAAGCAGTTGCTAACCAGATCTACCGATGACTGCGCCGTATAATCGACACCCGCCGGAGCCAACCAATCCCCTAAATACCATGCCCGATAATCCGTATCCGGCCAACGTTTCAGCAACCCATCGACCGTATACGCATCCACATAACGCAACCAATGTCGCATAACCGGATAATATCGCTCGATCAGACGGCTATCCCCATAATTCAAATAAGTCTGCCACGATCCCGTGATAATAAAGCCACACCAATACGGACCACCTCCCGCCGGGTATGGATTCGGTACGCAATGCGGCATCCCCCCATCCTCACGGAGGCAATCCTGCCACATCTGCATCCAGTTCATATACACGGAAGAGCCCTCATACAATGTCTGGAAACTCTTACAAGAGGCATTTCCATCCCCACCGTATCCCATACGCTCATAATGCGGGCAGTCTACGATATAACCACTGAAAGCTAGGTTCTTGAAAGTATATTTGATCATCGCATAGATAGCATTCAAGTCCGGATCCGAGCACTCGAAAGACGAGGCATCCTTATAATCCGTATGAATCAGATAGCCAGTTACCTCCTCGGGAGCTTTCGCCAAACCGGATATCCTTATATATTGAAACGCATGGTGGTTAAATTTATTTCGGAATACCTCTTTGCCTTGTCCGGAACCGATATACCAATCCTCATACTGTCCGTTCTCCTCTTGTGGCTTGAAATCTTCGTTTTCGTTTAACCAATCCGTATATTCCATACGGACCCGATGACCTTCCGGTAATTTTGGGAAACTCAGCTCAACCCAACCATTTAACGCCTTTCCCATATCTACGAGCCAAATACTGTCCCCTATTTGTTTGATTCCTTTGGGACGGATAATCTCTTGTATTCGATTAGGCTCACACATCTGGGGACTTACCTCTATCCCGGGTACCTCCACCTCCAACACCGGCTTCCAATCCAGTTCGTCGAGCGTAGCCGTTGTCAAATCCGGCAACGCCTTCCGCCCATCCACACATTCACCCCCGAATTGATGGGGATACCAAGTACCGGTACCGGTCTCACCATACATACTTCCCCGGCCTTCCCAAGAGCTATCCGTAACGAGTAGCGTACTTGTAGTGCCATTTCTTTGAATCTTGTCCAATTGCAGTTTAACCAACGGCCCATCATGAACGGCATTAAAAGTAGCTTTTCTGTACCAGCCACGGCCCAACCAGAGCAATAAGTCGTTTATTCCCTGCTTTGCGTACGGCGTAAGATCGTACGTCACCGATAATGATCTTTTGTTTAATTGAGATACCGCAGGCGAGAGAACATCTTCCGATACCTTCCTCCCATTTAAATAGATCTCATGATACCCTAAGGAGTTTACATGAAGGAGTAATGTGGCATCACGGTCTTGAAGCTCGAACTTCTTCCTTAACATCGGATTCTTCTCATCCGGCATCCCTATATATTTCCCTTGCCATTCCGCTTTATCCAAAAGCCCGATCCCAAAGCGATTGACCAGACTCCAGTCCGAGGATTCCCCTTTATCGCCCCATACCCGGACTTTCCAATAGGCCAGCACACTAGATCGCAACTCTTTTCCTCGATAAGGGACCATCACGGAAGCGGACGATTCCACCTTACCTGAATTCCATAGATCGGCTTTGCCTTGAGCCAGCAAGGAACTATCCGTGGCTACTTGTATCTCAAAATACGCTTGCCGCATAGTTTGCCCGTCTGTCTCGATTTTCCAGCTAAAATGGGGATGGGTATTGTCGATTGCGACCGGATTCTCCAAGTTCTCACAACGAAGATCTTTTAAGATGATCCTCCGCCCGGATTCACAGCCCGACATCAGTAACAATAGGGTCACAAAGTAGATAGATATACATTTCATGATAAATAGATTGAGATTACGCATGAATATACTTTCTAATGGCTTACGATACTTATATCCCCGGTAAATATTAAGATTTATTAAACAAGAAAGGCGAGCCACTCGCAAATGACTCGCCTTCCTATGATTCCTCAAGAATGGCTAGAAGCGGATCTTGTAGGATTGGTTGCCAATATAAATTATATAAGACCCTTGTGGAATACTCGTGATAGTCTCGCCTACAGGCAAAGATAAGTTCCTATACAAACGCCCTTCGAATGTAACGATACAAGCTGTGTCCATAACAGGAGTCTGGATATGCAATCGTCCATTCTCTCCCCATACTCGCAAGCCATTGGGATCTACCTCTGCGTTATCAGTAGGATTATCTTTCACGATGCCTGTTACGGTAACAACGATATTACTCGTTACTTTCTCAATCACATAACGGCCGCTTGATACCGGACCAAGTACTGAGCCATTCGCTTTCACTGTCAGTTGAGGCGCACTGTAGCCGTCCTTCAAAGTCAGTGTGAACGCAAAACTCTTGCCGGATTCTACATTCGTGGAAGACTCCGCAATCAAGGTAGCGCCCTCTACAACCGGCAATGTCACCATGTAGGTGGTCGGGGTTGGCTCCGGTTCTGGTTCCGGATCCGGAATCCTATTACCTGCCGCCGTAATCACCAAGGTAGCCGTGATCTTCTCCAATGCGAAAGCACCCGTGCCAGAATTGTATGTATAATCCGTAGACGCTAGCGTATTCTCTCCCATCTTCACAGTAATGGATGTCGGAAGCGTATAGCCGGAGGCTGCTTTCAGCGTAAGTTCCACTTTGGAATCCTTAGCCAAAGGCTCGAAAGAAGCCGGATCGGAAGTGAGGTTAACAAGATTCGGGATTACCTCAAAGAAGCCCTCTTGTACACCTTTCGCCTCAATAACGATCTCGCCATCCACATTCTCAATCTCGATTATTCCCGTCGTATTGTCATACGTATAGTACTCAGAACCTGATGCCCTAAGCAAATTCTTTTGCTTCAACAAACGACCATTCATCATCACCTTTATGACATAAGGGAATTTGTATCCCGTAGCTGGTGCTAATTCACATTTGAATGGCTCTCCTTCTTTCACAGTCTCTCCGGAAGTCTTAATCTCTATGTTCTCGGTCTGTTCTTTCACTTGGAAGATCTCCGCACCAGAAGCTTTAATGGAAACCTCAGCGGTTACGTTCTTTATTTCTATCTCCCCGGTCTTCGGATCATAGGAATAACCGGAACCAGCAGCCAGCACTTTACCACCCATCATCACCTCGATCGTGGAAGGAAGCCCGTACTGTGGGGTCACTACAGATAACTTACCGGTCAAGGTCTCACCATGTTTAATCTTCTTGCCTTGCGAGATATCAGAAGTCAAGTCTTTTAACATAAGGGCTACCGCATAGCTCTTCTGTACGCCTTGCGCCGTGATCGCTAACTCACCGGTTACTTTCTTCAAAGAGATTTTTCCCGTAGCGGCATCATAGGTATAATCAGTTACGTCTACCAATGTTTTACCACCCATCGTTACCGTGATCTCAGTTGGAAGTGTATAACCCTCATTTGCGGAAAGTACACAAGCGAAGGCTTCACCAAATTGAACTTTAGTGTCCGACTTGATATCGGAAGTTATATTTGCCAATGTAGCGGTAACTGAATAGCTCTTTTTCACACCTTGTGCGGTAATGGAGAGCTTCCCTGTAATCTTCGCCAAAGAGAAAGCTCCTGTGGAAGTGTTATAGGTATAATCCGTACCGGCAACCAAGGTCTTATCACCCATCTTCACCGTGATCGTGGTTGGAAGTATATGACCTTCAGCCGCCTTCAAGGTCAATTCAACTTTGCCATTAACTAATACCGGATCAAAAGAAGCAGGTTCGGAAGTAACTCCAGCCAAATTGAGTATCACCTCATAATGGCGATCATCAATACCGGAAGCTTTCACGGTCAAGTCACCGGAAACTGCCTTGATCACGACTTTACCCGTTTTAGCGTCGTAGGTGAACTCTTCCGCTGTCAATGCGTCATTGCCCTTCAAGATACTGATCGCATCCGGAAGCTTGTAGTTCGTAGCGGCTTTCAAGGTGAAAGTGAACGATTCGCCTTCCTTCACGGTCGTAGCCGAGGTAATGGCCGGCGTGGAGGTTAGGTTCTTCAATTCTGCCGTTATCTTATAAACGGATGGTTCAGACACTCCTTCAGCGGTAATGGCTACCTCACCTCTCACATTCAATATCTCTACTTTGCCTGTCTTGGCATCGTAGGTATATCCCTTTCCTGCCTCTAAAGTGGAACCGGACATCTTTATCGTAATGGATGTCGGAAGCATGTAACCGCTATTCGCCGATAAGGTAAACGAGAATGTCTCTCCTTCTTTCACGGTCGTAGCGTTCGTGATAGTAGGGGAAGAAGACAGATTCGACAAATTTGCCTTAACAGAATATGTGGCGGGTTTGCCGGGAGTGTCGGGAGTGTCCGACTGCTTAAATAATACGGTATATATCATACTGTCATCTCCGTTCATAGCCGTAATCTTGATCTTCCCTTCTGCGAAATCTCCTTTCCATACTGGGTTAGTTATATCAACCTTCGCCTCGCCTTGGACAGCCTTGGCCTCAAGACTTAGCTGAGGCCTGTCTTTTAAGTCTTTGGGCAGAAAGACTGTGTAGGATTTCCATTCGCTATTTAACGTAATAGGGATGGAAGTGCCATTTATCCTATAGCTAAGCGAGGCTAGAGAGGTGTCCGAGTATTTATAGACATCATCACTGACCTGTATTCCATTCGCACTTATATACAAATGCCCAAATATGCGTGATATATATAACTCGCCTGTTTGTTCATTATAGGTAGCATAATCTGGTTGTGGCCATGCATGATTTATAGAGATAGACTGATAATAAGCTTCTTGTATCGAAATGTCATTCGCCTTGGGCAAGGTAAATCCCGGTTTGGCGACTAATTTGACGGTTATATCCTTATTATACTCCAACTTTCCCGGGGCTTCCAAGCCTAGCCCCCCGTTACGGCAATCAAGTTCCCAATCATAATAGACCTTTTGGTCTGATACCGGCCCCTCCACACTACACATATCTGCGATCTCAGGAGAAAGTCCTCTTATCACCGTCCAATTCTTCTTGTCCGTGGAACAAGCGACCATTACGTAATCATCCTCGGACATCTCCACGATAAAATTACCGGGATGCCTATTCCCATAAATCGTATTTCCTATTGATGCTTCATTTACGTAGCCTATACTCTTTATATTTCCCTCACGATCTGTCAAAGCATAGGTTAAGTAACCTTCGAAAGGTACATTTCCCGTATTTATGATGGGAAACATAACGATATCCTCACATTTCCCATTCGTGCGTATTTCAAATCCATTTCCCTGTGCTGATTCATATACATATAGTGAGGCGTTATTCTCGCTATCCTTGTTTGGTTTTATATTTATCACCATCTCATGCCCCCGGTTGTAGCCCCCCCATGTCTGATCGTTCTTGGGGTCGAGCGACGAAAGCACATAGAATCCGTTATACATACCGCCCCATCCCCAGTTGATATGATAGCGGCCATAAGTGTCATATCCATCACAGATGAAGGCATGCGCCTTACCATAGAAAGCGTCTACCCTTGTCTCGGTCTCGCTTCCATAAAGGACAGGGCGTCCATTGTCTAATTCCTCATGGATGATCCGTTCCCATTCTTCCCATGAATAATCCATATCCGAAAAACTTTGAAGCAAGTGCTTCATCTGTCGGCTATACCCGAACACATCCCTCATCGCCACTAACGCATCATCAATATATGCGGAACTTTCCTCAGGCTCATATCGCATGCTCATGTTTGCCCCTACTTGCCATAGCAAATTCGAGACTGCGCCGATATGCTCTGCGGCAGAAGAACCAGTCAACTCGTTTGGTATATTATTCCAATCGTAACTCCCGTAGGATATGGATAAGTCGTTATATGACGGGACTCTATTTTCCGGGCGGGCTTGTTCCGGATAACCATGATATTTCATCAAGATACCTACAGCGGTCGCCATACAACCTGTCGGCGCATGTTGTCCATTCTTCAAAGGAGTTTGTCGATTGAAAGGATCTCCTTGCCCCCAATTAGCCGTTGGCAATAACACTTCTCCTGTAGCCGCCCTTAAATAGCCGCTTAAGTAACGGTTCCATTCGGCTTCCATAGCAACAGAGGCCCTCATGTCTATTTTATCCGCATACGTGATTTGCTCTTGATAGTACGCCAGCATCGCCCGTAGATTCTCCGGTAAATTATCCGGATCAAAATTACCCTCGTCCGATTGTCCTAGAACCGGGTAAGCACGATCATCGCCGGAGACGATCACGAACCCCTTGTTTCCCGGTACGTTAAACACGAAATAGTCCGCAGCACCATCAACCGTCCCGCTTCGTAGCGCAGAACTCGATTTTCCCGGAGCCGCCGCATAAACCAACGTCAAGTCTCCAGCCGAGCGCAAGCCCGAACCCGCGTTAGCCACGTTCTCCGCCACCTTGCGAGCCGTGGACACGTCTATCCTTTCTGCCCGGACCATCATGGCCGACAGGCAAAGGATGATGATTAGTAGAATTTGTTTTCTCATACACGATAATATTTATAATGAATAAAAGATTTAACATTCGTTCACGGGTATGCTCATAGCTTCCCGTCTATGACCGGTGAGAGAGCCTAGGCCATGAACCATGAGAGAGCCTCGTCTATGAGGGGTGAGAGCCTAGGCTTTATCAGCCCTCATAGATGAGGCTCTCTGCCTTATCAGATCTCGTCCGGGCTTTCGCTATCGCCTCCGCCTCCGGCACCTACCGTCAGGAGGATGGGGAACTTATAGGTACGGGGATCCTTCACCAAGCCGTAATTCGCCCCCGCCTGCGTAGTGACGCTCAGCCAGTACTGCCCCTCGGCGAGTTGCGGGATCTGGATAATTATCTCGCTCTTGGTGTTACGTACGATAAGGGAGGCTTTCGTTGGCGTGGCGCCCTCCTCGTCCTTGGTGAAGTAGACGCCTACAGATGGATCATCCCCCTTGATAAGCAGCGTGCTGCCGAAGATGATGGCCGGGGCGTTCGGAGTGATATGGAGGTTCTTCTCCTTCGTGGTAGAATCCGTGAGGCTCTCGATCATCGGGCCCACAGTGGCTACGTCGGCGTTCACGTAGATGTTTTCTAGCGCCTTCAGGAGGGTGGCGCTGGGGGTGAACATTACGGTGATCTTATTCTCCGGAGAGCGGAAGTCCGATTTCTTCCCGTCGAACGAGCCGTTGATAGTGAGCAGCCATTGCCCGAACTTGTTCACCACGCAACGGCCTTGGGCGAGGGCCTCGATCATCTCGTCGTAGGAGAGGTCGAGGATGTTGGTGATTGTCTCCGGACGATACTCGGTACGTTTCTTCACGATGCGGTTCGAGATGTCTGAGGTTCGCGTGGTTCCGGTAATGCGGATCTTTCCGGTGAAATCACCGGTTTTCTCGGTTAACACGTTGTCGTACAGATCTACGGTCAAGATGGTCTTTTCTTCTGCCATGATGTTTTTTGTCTTTAATGCCCCGTGGTAGTGGGGCGTTACCTTTTAATAATGTTTATCACCCTTATTCGCGAAATAAGGGGAGGAGCCTATCGCACGTCCAACATAAACTAAAAAAACACGCATAACCACTATTTTTAACCGCATATCCACGATATATGCGCAATAAGCATAAATTTGGATTAATTAGAGGATACGATATCTGTATCCCCTTCAATTCCTATTTCTTAATAAATAGATAAAAGTGATTGTTTATCAATAATATTTTTTACATTTGCCAAGCCTTCCGTTGAAAATAGCCTATTATAGGTAATTTTTATGCAGAATAGGCTCCTCCCCTTATTTCGCGAATAAGGGCATCATCCAACCGCCAAAAGCAAATCCACCTCTTCCGTCACCCTAGCGTTCGCACGATTCAATTCCGACTGTTCCAAAGAGGCCAGATAAAAACGTGTTGTTTTTTCCGAGGTATGCCCCAACGCTTGGCTAATGATCGATAAAGGGACTTGTTTCCGCAAGGCGTTCGTTGCCCATGTATGGCGGAAAACATACGAGGTCAGATGAATGGGACGAGATAGCGCACGACCGATCTTCTTCAACGAGTTATTATACGAACGCAGTATCGCCTTGTATTCCTCATGCCCTACCTCTCTACCCGGAGATAAAATAGGGAAAAGGTACGGGGAAGAAGCGTCCGCATACTTATTAATCAACCGCCGCATCCCCGCTGTTATCCCGACACGGATTAAGGTCCCCGTCTTCTTACGCCGATATACGATCTCCTCGCCATACAGGTTCGCCGTAGTCAAGCGAGCCATATCCGCGAAAGGCATGCCGCAAGATAAATAGGCGAACGTACAATAGTCGATCACGCACGCCAAATCCGGCTCCTCAGACTTCAAGGTCACGATCTCCCGGAGCGACTCGTTTCCCAACGCCCTAGATCCGGCTCTTTCCCGCTTCAAGTTCAAGTACGCGAAAGGCGATACGACGCAAGCCGGCAACAGACCATCCCGACAAGCTTGGTTATAAATCGAGCGAAAGTTGCTGAGGTATGTATTCACGGTATTCACTCGCAAGCCGGCGGATTGCAGATAAGCGACAAAACGGCTTATTAAGCCCGGGGTTATCTCCGGGAAAAGAAGGTTTCTCCTACCCAGAAAGGCGCAGATCCAATTACGGGTCGTCCTATATAAATCGGCAGTGTTATGTTTCCCCGCTAAACGTTTCTCCCGGATGCGTTCGGTGGCATAGGTATAAAATGTGATGCCCGCCTTGCCCAAGCGGTTATTCTTTCTCTTGCTCATATCTCCTTTTTTGATGATTAAACGTATTATTATCTACCATCAAAAATAGCATAAAAACAAAATCAAGCCAAGTCCATCTCGCAAACAGCAAGCTTCCAACCCTTAAAGACCAAGGTGACAAGACGAAGCTCCGTATCCCCCTTAGTAGCGTGAACCTTCGGGTCTGCGGCGTAACGGCGTAACTGGATGGCGGCCTCGGCTCTCAACGCCTCGATTTCCGTTTCGGAAGCGTCCCGACGGGCGTATTTCACCTCCACGATATAGCTAAAGCCTATCTCGGGCTGGTGGATCAAGTCGGGCATCATGTAGAAATCGGCGTACCCCTTGTTGGCCTCATACTCCGGATAAATTATATAGGTACGGGTCAAGCCTAGATAAGCCAGTAGGAAACCTTTCACGTGCGCCTCCCCCTCTATGAACTCGCGGATAGCGCTCTGCCGCTCCAGCTCGGAGGAAAAATACTCGAACACAGGCTTCCAGTCTCCGTCGTAAGCCATGTCCTTTACCAGATCATGAAGCTTGTATAACTCTATTGAGAAGACATCAGCTTCCCGGTAAGCCTCGATCAGATAGGTATATAATTGCTCACGTACCGTCAGGTTGGGAACGCCCAGAAGGGTATCTCCACGCTTGGTACCCTTGATGGAGAGCAACCCGAAATAGTAAAGCAGGCTCTTGAAGTTGTCCGGCTTGGCGATATCCTCGGCAGGAAAAGCATCCTTGATTACTGCGGTGGTCTCGCCGTTGTTCACGATCTCCTGGATGATCGAAGCGTTCGTGCCGAACCGCTTGTCGAGACGGATCAAATGGCGGAGCTTGTTGTAGTCCGTGCGGATGTTGTTGTCGATCATCTTATCCGGGGCCGATCTCAAGGGCAGGTAATTGCTGATGAAATACAGTACCATATCCGAGTTGTACATAGGCTCGTCCAGACTCTTCGTAGAGAAACGGTAGTTATCGTACCACGGCTTCATCAAGTTGATCAGATCGTCCACACTATCCTCAAAACCTGTCTCGCTCTTGTAATAGGCCAGCATCTCCCGTACCTCTCCCTCGCTAAAACCTATGATTCCATTAAAGCGGTAATCTGTCGTCATGTTGGCTCCGATATTGAAACCGCTGGTCACGTCGTCCATCGTCACTGGAGATACCCCAGTGATAAACATGCGCTTGATAGGGCCATCGCCCGTAGCCCCTTCTTTCAGTTTGTTGAAGAAATAACGGAAGAAGCCCGTACCGTGTGTCAATGCCTTGTAATGCTTCTCACCCATATTGGCGAGGATAGCGTTGGTGAAGTTATCATACTCGTCAATGAAGAGATAGATAGAGAGATTCAAGCGTTTAGCCTCACTGATCGTGTAGGTCAACTTCTCGTCAGCATTTGGCAGACTCTCCATTTTCTCCCGGAAGCCCGGATTGAAGAAACGTTCGTAGTAGTAGGCAAACTCCCGGAAACGAGCGGCACAGTGATCATTAAAAGAGCGGATCAACTCGTCAGGATCTGGGTTCACGCCTGCGAAATTGAAATCCAGTACAAGATATTGTCCCTGCTCCGGGGTCGGATGGGAGCCGATATATAAGTCGCCGAAGAGTTCCTCAAAAGAATCCTTACGGTTCACGTCATAATACCATCTGAGGACATTCAAGAATAGCGACTTCCCGAAACGGCGCGGGCGGATAAGGAAAAAGAAACTTGCGTTCCGCTCCACCTCCGCAATATAGCGAGTCTTATCAACATAATAATAATTGGCGGTACGGATTCGCTCGAAATCCGTCAGGCCATATGGAATTTGCTTCGTTGCCATAATATATCTCCTCCTGTTTATTTGTCACTTACGAATAAATCACTTGTTCGTAACTTACTTACGCAAAGATAACATCTACAAAATGATTTCACGAATCTTTGACCGTAGAATCATGCCGTCAAACCAAATCAATCGACAAACTCACCAGAAGGAGGATTCGCACCTTCTCCCACTCCCCACTTCTTATTAGGGCGGTCTCCCATAAACAATTCTAATGTTCCTCCCTTCATGACATCCTCATGAGTAAACCACGTCTTATTATACTCGGCGCCATTCAACTTAGCGGATTGAATGTATTTATTTTCCCACGAAACCCCATGAGCGATCATGGTAAACACTTTCCCGTTCGCCAACTGAATCTCCGATTTATCAAATAAAGGACTACCTATCGTATAAACAGGCACTCCCGGAGAAACCGGATAGAAACCTAAAGCGGAGAATACATAGAAAGCCGACATTCCACCACCATCCTCATCACCACAAACACCCATCAGATCATTCCTGAACCAACTTTCCATAAGCATACGAATCCGTTTTTGCGTCTTCCACGGTTGACCGGCGTAGTTATACAGATAAGGAATATGGAAACTAGGCTCATTTCCCATCACGAATTGCCCGACATTGCCCGTAGCGTCCGGATGAAGAGCGTAATATTGCCATTTTGACATTTTCATATCCTCAACAAATAACTGATCCAATCTCTCAATAAAAGGAGTGTTGCCTCCAAAAAGATCTATTAAATCCTGAATATGATGGCGTACATCCCAATTATAGGTCCAAGCATTATTCTCATCAAAATAAGCCCTAGCCCCGATACCTCCGGAAAAAATATAGTCGAACGGTTCTATAAACTTCCCATCTTTATCCTTCGGATGGAAGAAATGAGTCTCTTTGTTAAAGACATTCCGGTAATTATAAGAACGATCCTGAAAGAATCGATAATCCTCATCTTTTCCCAAATGTTTAGCTAATTGGGCGATACACCAATCGTCATAGGATGCGGCTGTAGTTACGGCTGCCGCTTGTCGCTGTTCAAATGGTCCTACCTCCGTAAACTCTTCTTTTTCTCCCGGATGCAAAGCGGGGAACCAGCCATTCTCATGATAAAAATCATCCAAGGCCGTTTTAGGTCCCCGGTACCAAGGGATCATGGACTCAGTCATCACCGTATGCTTCATACCCTCGAAAGCCTTTTCCACGTCAAACCGCAAGCCTTTATTCAAGGCATCCGCAAAGACACCTGCCGCATGGTTACCGTTCATGCAATGCGCATCCCCAAATACACAAGGGAAAGTAGGTATCCACCCGGATTGCTCATACATCCGGATATAAGACGCCAGTTTTTGTTCTTGAGCCTCCGGATTCAATAACACTTGCAACGGGTGAAGGGCCAGATAGGTATCCCATACCCAATCATCCACCCAAAAATCCACCCCATTATCTTCATGTACCTTTCCGTCATACGCACTAAAATATTTACCATCTTCAGAAATATTGATCATTCTTTCGTGCGCCCGATACAAGGCGGTATAAAATGTGGTCTTTTGATCCTCCGTGCCTCCTTCAATCTTTATTTTGCCTAACACGTCGTTCCATTTATCACGAGCTTGCGAGGCCAATTTCTCCAGATTGAAATCATTGATTTCATTATATAAATTCCGCTTGGCCTGCTCTACTCCAATATAAGAAATTCCATAACGAACATTTACCACATCCTTCGATTCCGGAAATTCAGCAAATACCAAAGAATGAGAGAGGCTATCAACTTGAATGGGCTGGGCATCAAACTCCAAATAAAAATAATGTTTTATCCCGGCGAAATTATCATATCCACACAAAGCTCCATCCTTTATATCGATCTCTCCTTTTCCATTGGCTTTCAACAAAATCAACCGTCGATCCGAATCCTCAAACCGAAAACGATAGATCGCCGATTTAGCAGCAGGCACAAAATCCACCCCTACGGAGAAATCATCCAAATACACCGAATAATTATAAGGCGTAGATTTCTCATGATCATATCGATATTTTAAATTCCCATCGAAATCCTTAACGTCCCCCCTATAAGGCAACAGCAACAATGAATGGCCTTGCCTATGGGAAGGACTATTTAGGGCCAGTCCCTCCATACGATCCGTCGTAAACTCATTATGAGTCGGAATCATTCGCAACATGCTGTTAGGCAGGTGGGTAGTGGGATAGGTAGGCACAAGTAAATGACTGATATTCCCAATCCGGTTATTCACATAATCTACTGGTGTTTTTTCTATTTTACTTATGCAACTACATAATAATAGAAACAAGGTTGTCTGAAATAATAGTTTCTTCATGAGATTGTAATTAATAATAACGATTCTCTAGCATCTGTCTCCCTACAAAGATGAAAATTAAAATTGATGAAGCAAAACTATCGTAAACTATTCAAAGCAAAACTCTCTAGAGAATTACATGCCGTGTTCCCGTATTATAACTAGAAAAGAGGCTACCTTCCTTTTGAAGTGAACCTCTTTTCTATCTAGAATAAAGTTTATCAAAAGGATACGGGTTGAATATGCATAGCGGCACCACCATCTGAAGCGAGCGGTACTGTTATTTTATCCTTTGCGGTAACAGTTAAAGTATCTTTGATAAGATGATTAGGATTGGTATCCGTGTCTCGCGCATCTTTATAAAGAGTTACTTTATAATCTCCTTTACCGAGGAAATCCAAGGCTATTTCCACATTACGGACTTGACTATTGTTGATCGCCCCAACGTACCAATCGTCTCCATGCCTACGTGCGATCGCTACATACTCATTGACAGAGGCATCCGGTACGACCGTTTTGTCCCAAGTAGTCGGTACGGTTTGTAAGAACTCGAATCCCGGCTGGCCTTCGTAAGCTTCCGGAGTATCGCAGATCATTCCCAAATAACTCTCCAATACGACATACATCGCTAGCATATGGCAGCGAGTGCTAGTGACATAAGGGTTGCTTTGTTGTATCTTAAACTTGTCTTTCGGAAGAGCCCGAAACCCACCTAAATGATAATCGGCAGTTCCAGCCAATAAACGGGTAAAAGGCATAGATATATCATGATCCGCGGTCGTGACCATACATCCTTTGAAATTCTCATAATTGAGCGTCCCTTCCCGGGTAAATTCATTCGGATAAGTCCGATGTAATCCAGATGGCTTACTGGAACCATGGAACTGCACGAACAAATGATGTTTAGCCGCCTTTGCCATAAGGCGAAGTATCCTTTAATTGTTTGTTCTTTGGCTGCCCCAAATTCCGAAGGTTAATTATCAAAAATATATGGACAGGCAATATGGTGATGAGATCATTTTGAGATTTCCTGTTAATCTAGAAGTAAAAAAAACAATAAGTACTTCAACGACCTTACACTATAATATATTAATAATCAAAAGAATAAAACATCAATCATATTTTCGGGAAAACATGTACGTGTTTTTTCAAAAACATGTACGAGAATTCAGGAAAACACGTACGTGTTTTGAGAAACAAATAATGAGATCGTAAACGCCTTTGGAAAAATATACAATAACCCAATGGCAAGCCGAACATGGAAAAATTTCCTACCTTCGCGTAAAAACGGTATATTCCATGAACAAATACGTTAGCACGATTCTCTCAATCTTACTTGTATTCGCACTACCTGTCATAGCCAAAGACAAGAAAGGAGAATTAAAGAAATTATTGAGAGAAGCTATAGCCAACAAAAAAGCCCAAGTAGGAATCGCAGTTATTATCAATGGCGAGGATACGATTACACTGAATAATAAGGTACGTTATCCGTGATACATTATCTGGAACAAAACAAATTACCACTCACAACTTCTTTATATATTTCCCAAACAGAAGAAGATATGCACCGTGACCTGCGATTATGCTATCAGAATTGGACTTCTCCGCTGGATGCTGCCAAGCTGCTAGACCTATTTGTATCCCGCCCTCTCTTTACCGAACCTCATCAAACGTTCATCAAACAGACTATGATCGAATGTGAGACCGGAAAAGATCGGCTGGCTCAACCGCTAGAGGCAACCGATGCCATTATCGGGCATAAAACAGGAACGGGCGACCTGAATGCCCGATGGCAACTGATCGGTACGAACGACATAGGTTTCGTTTTCCTACCGGATGAAGAAAGATATACGATTGCGGTATTCGCTAAAGACTCGGAAGAGAGCCCGGAAGCAACTGCGGCAATCATTGCGGATATATCCCGGATCGTATATCAGTATATCCAAAGAGACTAGCATGCAAGGGATTGCCATTTCATATACGTGCCGATCCGCTGTAACCACTCCTTCGAGACATAGCGCAAGCCGGACAACCCATGCTGGCTAAATGCGATCTGTATGACCGTAAATCCAAGGTAGACCAATACACTCGGGAATAACTCCAAAACGAAAACACTAAGCCTTATCACGAAAAGAATTAATTCACGGTAAGATAAGCAATTATAGTCCCAACGGCCAAAATAGCGCCGATCGCGGTCTCATAAGGAATCAGCCTCAACCGCTCACGAATGCTTATATCCGCTACCCCACCAGTAGCGTGGAAGAACGATCCATGCGGCAAATGATCAAGCACGGTAGCACCGGAATTAATCATAGCGGCTCCCCAGACACCACTGATACCGGCGGCGATAATAATATCCGCGAATGACGAAGAGGCAACTGTCGCTCCGGCTGTAGTAGAGGCTGTAGCGGCAGACATCAATACGCCGGAAACCGGAGCCAATAAAAGCTCTCCCATATTCGTATGCGATAACGCATCTAATAAAACATCCTTGATAGAGGAAGCCTTGATCACTCCCGCTATAGTGCCTGTCCCGACCAACAGGATCGAGACATTCGACATCTTCTTGAGTCCATACGAGAGGCTGTCCGTAATCAATGACCATTTCCTCATCGCCAGAATCCCAACGATTCCTCCAACGGGCAAGGCTATCATCGGATCGATCGCCACATGGAATAAAGGGCGAAACGACAGCAGTAGGATCGTCACTACCGGAGCGACCATGCTAGAGGCGAAGGAGGGGAGATCCGCTTGCAGGTTATCTATCTCCTCGTTCGCATAAAATCCATTTTGCCGGGGTAAGAAACGGCCTATGACATATACCGTAAACAACAAGCCAACCAACGCCGGGATCAAGTTCGCATACATGACAGAGTACAAATCCGCATGAAAATTCTCAGCGGCGATAATCGTATTCGGATTTGGAGAAATGATATTGCCACATTTGCCTCCACCGATCATCATCAACAAAAGGCTACCCCGGGGAACCGCCAGTTTCCGGCCGATGCTCAACGCAATCGGAGCCACCGTAATAACAGCAACATCAATAAACACTCCAATAGCCGTCAGCAACATCGTAGCGAAAGCGAGCGCAAAAAACACATGCCGTTCTCCCAATCTATAAATGATCGTATTGGAGATAGAAGCCGCCGCACCTGTTTTCACCAATATCCCCGACAATACTCCCGCCGTCAAGATCCGAATGACGGCCGGAGTTACGTCATTTACTCCACTGATCATTAAAGAGATCGTTTCCGGCAACGACACACCCCCTAATAATCCTCCTACTAATGCCCCTAAAATAAGGCTATAGACTGGCGATACCTTTCTTATAATCAAGAAAATCGACACTAATAATCCGATAAAAGCTCCCCATGCACTCATTATACCCATGTATTAGTGATTCATATAATATTTGATTACACGCAATTGTTGTTCCAAGGCACGCCCAATATTCCAGCAAGTGAAATCCTTATCCATCGCCTGCTCCAAGGAAACCGGATAAGGAAGAAGTGGCAAGACCGCCAGAAACCCGGATTTATTAAGCGCCTCTACCTCCTCTACGGAACCACCCATTACGATAACCGGGATACCCTGTCTCATGCCTGCCTGCAATACTCCGCATGGGGTCTTTCCCATACAAGTCTGTTTATCCAGTTTACCTTCTCCCGTAATAATCAGATCCGCCCCCCGTATACATTCATCAAAACGCAAGGCATCCAGAACCATCTGGATACCGGGTTTAAGTTCAGCCTTTAGGAAAGCGACAAATCCTCCACCTAAACCACCTGCGGCTCCCGCACCCGGAATGTCGTCTATCTCTATTCGTCCCGTTCTTTTTATGACTTCCGCAAAATTTCGCAAGCCCTCATCCAGCAAACGGACCATAGCGTCGTCCGCTCCCTTTTGGCGGGCAAAGACATACGCCGCCCCTTTCTCACCATAAAAAGGGTTATTCACATCGCAGGCTATGGTAAATGAAGTTTCCCGCAATTGCGATAATGCCCTTGAGCAATCTATCTCATAAATCTGATTAAGGATCTGCCCACCCAATCCCAGCTCATTCCCTTTTCTATCAAGAAAACGAAAACCCAAGGCCTGCAACATACCGGTTCCTCCGTCATTCGTTGCGCTTCCCCCTATTCCTATCAAGAAATCCCGGCAACCACGATCCATAGCGTCTTTTATCAACTCACCGGTTCCATACGTCGTTGTTCTCAAGGGATTACGTTCCGACACAGGCACTAACGTAAGACCACTCGCCGTCGCCATCTCGATAACCGCCGTACGATTATCTCCCAGTATCCCATAAGTGGCCTCGACCGATCTCATCAACGGATCATGTACGACACAAGATACGGCTTCTCCACCCATCGCCGTAATCAAAGTCTCCACGGTACCTTCTCCCCCATCCCCAACCGGGATTTTCACGACCTCGCAATCCGGAAAAACCTTATGGATCGCCAACTCGGCACATTCAGCCACTTCAATCGAAGATACTGAGCCTTTAAATGAATCGGAAGCAACAACGATTTTTTTCATTTACCAACCTTTTTATAACATGAAAAATAAGATGCCCAAATATATAAAAAAGGAGTGTCCTTTTCCGAGGACACTCCCATAAACTTAACTAGGTATTCTTTATTTTGCCCGTGTACATTTGATTACCTCTTGATTGATGTATTTAACCTTCTCCAGATCCATCTTTTCCACCTTTCGGTCATAAGTGACCAAGCCATTTATCTCATGTTCCACATCTGTAGTCTGCGTATAGATGGCCGTGCTTAGTCCGAAATAGTTTATCATCTGCTCTAGCTCGGTAAGCATTAATACATAGGTATCGGTCAGGACCTCTCTATTCAACATCATCTCATAAGCGTCATTGCGTACAGGCCACATATGCCCACGCACAAATAGACCTTTTCCTCCGAATTCACCAAGGGACGCAGCACGTTTATCATCGGGACGGGGGATCGCCTTAGGCTCGATCTTGCCATAATGATGCATATCTACGAAATCTCCATTTCCGGTATCTCCATAAGCTTTCCGATAGCCCGGAGCGTAATTATATCCCGACATACCGTTTACCCAACGATTCGGATCGTACTTTTTCACCCAAGCTGTGATGTCTGTCGCTTCAAAGGCTCCCCAATTCTCATTAAACGGGACCCACATCACGATAGAAGGCGAGCTGACGTGTTGGTCAATCATCACTTTCAATTCGTCACGGAACTGTTTACGAACCGCCACAGAATCCTCACCATCAGGCTCCCAAAGATTCGGCATATCTTGCCAAACCATTAGGCCAAGCCTGTCACAATGATAATACCAACGTTGAGGCTCTACTTTGATATGCTTGCGTATTACATTAAAACCCGCACGTTTCGCCAGTTCTATATCATATAACAAAGCCTTGTCGGTAGGAGCGGTAAACGCGCCATCGGGCCAATAACCTTGATCTAAAAGACCGATATGGAAAACAAACTCCCCGTTCAATAAAGGCCGAAGCACACCATCTACCTTTCCCATGCTAACCGAGCGCATACCAAAATAAGAGGATACCTCATCGATTATCTTGCCCTTTCGATCTTTCAACTGTAATTTCAAACCATACAAGAAAGGATCATCCGGGCTCCATAGACGGGACTCCCGGATAGGCAAGTAAAAACTCATATTGGAATTTCCTTCGGTTCTTGCCACCTCTGAAGTACCATTATCTGCGATAGCCGTTACCTTTAACTCCTTATCCTCCGTATAAGCAATTACTTCCAACCGATTATTTTTTAAATCGGGCACTAGCTTAATCTGAGAAATATATTGTTTCTCTACCGGTTCAAGCCAAACGGTTTGCCAGATACCGGAGGTAAAAATATAATCTCCACGTGAGCCGTTCTTGCCCGAAGCGGCCCGGCCGTCGTTAGGATCATAAGCACCTACCACAAGGACATTTTCACCGGATTTCAAATAATCAGAAATATTTAAACTAAAAGCATCGTACCCTCCCGTATGGGTACCCACCTTCTTACCGTTGACAAACACAGACGAGATCCGATCTACAGCCCCAAAATTCAACAATACATTCCTGCCCTTCCATGCTTGAGGAACAGAGAAGCTACGCTTATACCACAGGCAAGTATCACCCCCACGAGCTATACCGGATAATTCCGATTCCGGAGGATACGGCACACGTATCTTTTCTACTTTTGCGGGAAAGACTGGAGGGGTGGTTGCCGTAACAGGATCGAGCAGGTCTTTTCCTCCCATATAATCCCATATACCATTCAGATTCAACCATTCCGAACGCACCATCTGCGGACGCGGATATTCCGGTAAAGGAATCTCAGCCTTCAATGCCTCCTCTGTCCATGGGGTAGGCAATGTGAACTTCTCTAGGATTTGCGCCTTTACGGGTAAGAGATCTCCCCCAAAAAGAAAGGAGCAAAGAGCTAAACAAACAACGGTAATCTTTTTCATAAACCAACTATTTAAGTAATTCCGGATAATATTTCCGGATCAAATCTTGATCTTCTTTCTCCAACTTATCGATCAAGACCGGCTTATCTTGCGGACGGAGGCCTTTTTGATTGATTTTGTTGATCAAGCTCCAATCCTTAGCCGGTTTCTCGGGGCTGGGATCGGCAGGTTCATGGGCTTGCAAATCATAACGGGTAAAGTCGATGACGTAAGCCGGGGAATTTTTCGTATGCCAATCACGTAATAAGGCCAAGCGGAATTCCTTATTCATAAACCATTTTATCTCCAAATTATTATAAGAGTCTCCCAAACCAGAGCCTCGTTCTACGAAGCGATAGTTCCAGTCGTCGTTCGATTTATATTGTTTTCTCCAAAGTTCGCCAAATTCTCCGAACGTAACGAAATGAGTATCCGGCCAGCGTTCCTTGGTACCCGTTACCCACATCTTCATGGCATCGCAGATGAGATCCTTCCCGAACTCATGTACCATCTGCGCCTCCCAGATATTGGCTACCCAGCCAAAGCCATTCAACTCAAGACCTTTATCAAAGTGAATCGCTTCCGTGTGCATCACCTCACGATGCCCCAAATCAAGCCCCCAACCTTTGTACGTCTCGATCGGGCCGACACCTCTACGGCTGTTATATCCATCGATACCATGTCCGGTCTGTCCGCTACGGCGGGCACAGATAAAGTCCATCGTCCAGCCATCCAGATTCACGCAATCGATGAAATCGCTTTTTCCCTGCGCCGGCTTGCAGAAGTGTTCCGTCGAGGGATAGAAAGGATAAGAAGGAGAACCGTCAGCGCCACCACCGTCTATATTATGCTGGCTCCAGATCACGGCGTGCGCCACATGGATGTTCTCTTTCTCCGCCAGATATCTTAGATTATCGGCCGATAAGAAACCTCCCATAATCGATTGGGGACGATAACCATTTCCTACCATTTTAGAAATGATCTCTATCGCCTCCGACATCTCACGGTTTACCCGCTCACGGGGTAGATACATCGCAGGAAAATAACCGGGGAAATAAGTAACCTCATCCCCATATTTCTTTTGGCACTCCACTACATAATCACGGATCTCCCGGTAATTCTTCCGTCCGTCCTCCAAGGCATTCATCGTGAATCCCCATGTAAGACGACCGTTCGGGTTATTCGTGGCGAAAGCCTCCCGCAAGGCCCGCACTCCCTCAAGCGTATGCCAATCCACCTCATCGCGGGGATGTAACTTGACATCCCGGGAGACTTCCCAAGGCGTCGTACGTATCATGATACATAAGGTGACAAAACGATTTCCTTCTATCGTCAGCGGTTCCGTATTCGCCGGGACGACCACAGGATCCGCCGCCCTTAATTGAAAACCACTGAGCACAGCGACCATCCATACGATCACCCATTTTCTCCAAACTGATATATTCATATTACTTTCTCGCATTTGTACAATCTATTACTATTTCCTGATCCGACGGAAACATCCTAAAGACATAATCCGAACCAGATTCAGGTTTCCTTATATGGCCTTTTTCGCAAGTGATCACGTAGTTGAAACCATCGAAGCTAGCGTTGACCGCCTTATCCTCTATAACGGTGAAAGGTAGCTCCTTCCCTGCCGCAGCCTTTAGCTCTAAAGCCCATGAGAAGTCCGCCTCCTTTGATAGAGCGACTACCTCGAAGCGGGTCTCATAGAACGTGATCTTGAAAGCATGGCCTTTTGAGTCTTCGGCGGAAACTACCAAGGTATCCTTGCCTATCTCCGTCACTACCGGATGGTCCAAGGTAAGTTCCTCCTTATCTCCATCCTTGTCTAATCGGACGATCCGAAGCCCGGCACGATCGAGTCCCTCGCTCCACATGAATCCGTCCACGACGGGCAAGGTATAGAACAAGAACTGGTTCCCGTCTCCAGGCTTTTCCAGATAAGCGGACTTATAGCTCTCGTCGAAAAGATGGATATCCCTAAAGCGGAACGTTCCCTTCTCCCACAATAAGTTCGCCCGATAATAACGGCTGTTAAACCAGACCGTCTTATTGCCTTCTCCACGGACATCCGTCAACGTAGTGACAGCCGTCGCCGGCGTAACCTTGAAGCATTCCTTGAACCACGCACCGGATTCGCCCAGCGTCTCCACCCGGATCTTATTTTCCTTCCTCAAGGAGTCCAAGATAGGGATCTGCATCTCCAGTCCCTTGCTCATATTACTCCACGTGAAAGAGTTCTCCTGTCCCGCTTGCGCATAATTGAAGGCCAGACAAGGCTGATCCACGATCGATTCCAAGAAATAATCCACCCAGCGGCGATCCATGCCCGCCTTCTCATACACGGGTTCCAAGGAGATCACCCCTTGACGCTCTTGTCCCAGACCATCATCATACTGATAAATAGGATCACTGCCCAGCATACGGAAAATAGGAACGGGGATTTGCCCCTCCTCGGTCTGCGCCGGCATATAGGCGTTTACCCGGCTCGGGTAATAGGCTTGGTTCCAGTAACCACCCCATAGGGTATAACCATCCGTCCCCACTTGGTCCTTGCAGTTGCACGACGCCACGATCTTATATTTATCGTACATATACCCCAAGGTATGTGCGTCGATAAACCAAGAGCCGATCGATTTCGGGTACGTGCCGAATATCTCCTTGAACTTCGCCATATAGACATCCACCAGTCGCTCCCGTTCTTCTTTCGTATATCCGGTGCTGAAAGCGATATTCGCGTGCGAGACCCAAGAATGCTCGCCACGCCACTTGATCCCGACGGCCTCGATCTGCGGTTGCGTAAGTTCCCACCAAGCGCCGATCTCGGAATGATCATTGAGTTTACTTTTCAACAGATCTTGGTACAATGGATTGATCAACGCATCGTACTGTAATAAAAAGGTCGCCGGTAAATCATATTTATTCACCAATTTCACTTGCTCACAAACCGTCTCGTACAATAAGCTATCGGCGTTCTCCACCCGGTAGTCTGTCTGGCGGATGAAATTGATGATGTTGATAATACGGGGAGCAGCCGCACTCTCAACCAGTTTCTCTCCCGCGCTACGGCATCCCGCACAGCAGAAGACGATAAAGCATACAAGACCTATCTTCTTTATGAATGACATTCGATTCAATTTTAAATTCATTTACTCTCATAAAATATTCTAGAAATGGCATTTCACCGGTGTAAAATCATTTTTAGAGATCTAAAAAGCATTTCGCAAGGGTGCAAAGCCATTTCTTAAACCTAAAAATGGCATTTCACAAGCGCAAAGTCGTTTTTAGAAATCTAAAAGGTACTTCGCGAGGGTGAAAAGCCATTTCTTAGATCTAAAAAGGCATTTTACACCAGTGCAAGGCCATTTTTACCGGAATATAAGGCATTACCCTACCACCCCGGGTTGTTCGGAGCCAAGTTCGGGTTCAGATACAACTCATCCAACGGAAGGGAATAATAGTAATGCTTCGGGGTCACAAAGTTACGATTCTCCGCCGGTTCCACAATCAAGAATCCATTTTCGTCTGTCAAACCGGGATTTCCCTCGTTCAAGACATCCAAGTTCTCGTATTCCGAACCTTTCAGCTTAATGCCTTTTATGGCACCTATCAATTCCGTCTCAGCCGTCTTCCAACGTCTCAAATCATCCCTGCGGAAGCCTTCGAACGCTAACTCGATCGTACGTTCCCGACGGATCTCCGTCCGCATATCCAACCCATTGCTCTTCACGAAAGCGTTGGTCAGAGGAGGCATCTCCACGCCTTTCCGGGAACGGATCACATTGATCGTCTTGTTCAAGATGTCATCGCTGATCGCCCCGTCTTTCTCGTAAGTGGCCTCAGCCAATATCAGCAATACCTCCGGATAACGGATGATGTGATAATCATATACATCCTTGTCAGAAGGAACGGAAGTCTCCGCCATATATTTCCACAACTTATAACCCGTACGTGTCTCGGGACGTATGGTAAATTGCGGCGGGCAGGTCAAGGCGCCGTCTTGCGGACTGATATAGTCGGTTCCGGGCATCAAGAAGGTCTGTTTCATACGAGGGTCACGATTCTCATATTCGCTCTTGATCGTGGCATATCCCTCAAATCCGGAATTAGCGTTCTCAATCGGCAATCCCGTACTCTTACACAAATACATATCGGCCAGCTTACGGGTAGGCGTCCCTCGCCATCCCCAATATACAGGGCACGCGTCGCTATGGTGGCGGATATCCGTCTCGTACCGACTGTCGAAGATACCCTCTTTTGAATTATCGCCCGCATTGATAAACAAGTAGCGGTAGCTCTCCTCACCAGAGCCTTCATATAAAGCATACTCACCACTATCGATCACTTTTGCAGCGGCATCGATCGCTTGTTGCAACAACTGCTGATAGTCCGAACGGTGCTGGTGATACTTCGCCCAAGTCCCGGCAAACAAGGCAACCCTCGCTTTCAACGCCAAGGCAGCGCCTTGGGTTACACGTCCCGCCTCATCCGAGTTTAACTCACTCTGCAAGGGTAGTTTAGCATACACCTCGTTGAGTTCCGACAAGATGAAGTCTTCCACCTCCTGTTGCTTATTCCTAGAACCATACAACTCCGGGGAATCTACGGTAAGCACCTTCGTCAAGATAGGGATATCGTTGTATTTCGCCATCAACCGAAAATGCGAGTAAGCACGGAAGAAACGGGCCTCAGCCACATACCGCTCGATCTCCGAGGGATCGCCCTCGTACGTCTGGCTCTTCTCGATAATCATATTGCTCTGACGCAGGTCTATGAAAGTAGAGTCCCATAGGGCATCCGTATTCGGTGCGATCAACGTACCGTTGCTCGTCGTATTCTCGTTCAACTCATAGGCGATATCGCTATCCGTATCCTTCGTGCCGAACGTCTCGGTACGTGTGTAGAGCCAATTGACCTCTTTCTCGAAATCATCCGGGGTTTTCCAGAATAGCTCGTCCGGCATATTATCTTTTGGCAACAGGTCTATATCTTGGCAACTTGACAAGAACAAAGCGGAAACAATAAAGCTTCCCAATATTATCCGATAGTTTTTCATGACTTTTCGCTTTAATTTTTAAAATACGACATTTATACCAAATGAATAATTACGGGTAAACGGATAGGAAGTAATGCTACCGCTGTTCTCCTCCGGGTCCCAACCATTTGGCGTGTTATGTACCTCGAATAAATCCTCGCCGGAAAAATACACCCGCACCTTCTGCAAACCGGCCTTCGAGGTCAAAGTCTGCGGGATCGTATAACCGAACTGCAAGTTTTTCAAACGAGCATACGCAACGTTAAACTTCGTGTTCGTAGATACATAATAATTGTAGTTTCGTTTATCCTTCAACGTGATCGCCGGATACTGGGCGTCCGTTCTTTCCGGGGTCCAAGTCTTTCCATACCAATACTCGGCGGATTGATACCATGCCTCTGGCATCGGGCACCGGCTCTCCCCTTCCAAGAACATCGTCCTACGGCCGACTCCTTGTATGAAAGCGCTCAAATCGAATCCCTTCCAAGCCATACTCAGGTTAAAGCCGAAATTATAACGCGGGTTCTTGTCGCCCAAGTATTTCACGTCACCGGAGCCTTCTTTACCATCACCTAATACGGATAGCTTCCCGTCTCCATCCAAGTCTTTGTACATAGCGTCACCTACGCTCAAGTCACCCGGGATACCCCCTTCCGAGAAACGAGATTTATACGCCTCCAATTCTTGCTCATTCTGGATGATTCCATCAAATTCATATCCGAAATAGGAATTCAACGGATATCCGGTCGGAGTCTCGTTATTACCTAATTTGATCAGGTTACTTCCAACCCGATCCACGACTTTGTTTTTCGCGTCACTGATATTAAAGCGAACCGAGTAGCTGAAATCCTTGATCTGATCCCTCCAGCCTAGAGAGATTTCCCATCCATGAATACTTAAATGGCCGCTGTTCGTGCTCGGAGCGTCCGCACCTAACATAGAAGGATAGGTCTTCGGGATAAGCATGTTTTTATTCTCTTTCCAGAAGTAGTCGAACGATCCATATAAACGGTTATTGAGTGTCGAGAAATCAAATCCCACATTGGTTGTCTGGATCGTCTCCCATGTACGAGAGGTAGAAATAATATTTCCAGACGTAGCCATTTGTCCTTTTACGCCTGCCCCGAAAGGATAATAATCGTTCGATAAAGAGATCAATTGAATATAATCATACAATCCGATACCAGACTGATTACCCATCTCTCCATAAGAAGCCCTTACCTTCAAGTCCTCGAACCAACCCAATCTTTTCATGAAGCCTTCTTCCCCGACACGCCAAGCCGCGTTTACACCCGGGAACCATCCCCAACGGTGATCCGGATCAAAGCGGGAACTACCATCCGCACGGATCGTTCCTTCGATGACATATTTATTGGCAAACGTATAATTCACTCTGGAGAAGAAAGAATTAATCGTCCACTGATTTCCCTCGCTCCAAGCGTTTTGATCTTGAGCGCTACCCAATTGCAAAGACATATTTTCTTGTTGGTCGAAGTTAATACGCTTCGCCGTGAACCTATCATAGTTCTCAGACTCATGGGAAGTACCGACCATCACGCTTAAATCATGCCGGTCATTGAAGTTCTTTTTATAATCAGCATAGAGCGTGAAGTTCTTGGATAAAGTTTTCTGGTAACGACGCTCCGCGCTATTCGGCGTACGTTTCTCCCGGACCTCGTTATTATCCCAATCGTAATTGATGATTTTCTTGTTCGTCACGTTCTCATCCTGATCATACTTACGGATCACGGCTTGCCCCACCAATTGTAATCCGTCGATCACTTTCCAGCGTAATTGGTTGTTGACCGTTATATTACCTGTAGTCTTATTCACCATACCCCCGTCTTCCAATACTTGGGCCGGATTATCGAAACCCTCGAATGTATAGAAAGTTCCCGACGGATTGTACATCGGAGTCCAAGAGCGAGTCTTATAAATCAGTTCCCATATATTCTGTCCTTCCGTCAAACCCGAGGAATAGTCCCTGTTGCTTGCCTCATAAGCTAAATTAAGATCGTAAGTCAAGTTCTTGAAGATCTCGACGCTCGATTTAGCACGTACGAAGTAACGCTTGTTCACATCCTCACCAAATTTAGGGATACCTTCCTCCCGCTGATGGCCTAAAGACAACATATACGAGTATCTCTCTCCACCGCCGGAGATATTGACATTGTAATTCTGCATATTACCATTGCCAATAAGCATATCATTCCAGTCTTGATCCTTGAAGAATTGCGGATAGCCGGTCCAACGCCCCCATTCCGCATCAGTCAACACCAGATCACTATTCTGCCGGATCAGGTCCAATTGATCTCTCGTGTATTCTGGAGTGAATGATCCATCGGTGATCTCCAAGGCCATCTCCGCATGTTGTAATAGATTCGCCGGTTTCCTTAACAACGCAGGAGTCTCAATAGAGTAATATGCATCAAAAGCAACAGATGTCTTCTGATTGCGCTTACCACTTTTCG
The DNA here is from genome assembly GCF_003635405.1 of Parabacteroides sp. AF39-10AC. NCBI lineage: Bacteria > Pseudomonadati > Bacteroidota > Bacteroidia > Bacteroidales > Tannerellaceae > Parabacteroides > Parabacteroides sp. AF39-10AC. The sequence goes on from NZ_QTLP01000009.1 coordinate 65,291, forward strand.
TTGTCACCAGAATAACACCATCCGAGGCACGAGCACCGTAAATAGCGGCCGTACCATCTTTCAATACGGAAATATTCTCGATATCGGAAGGATTGATCATATTAATGTTTCCCTCCGCTCCATCAATCAAAACAAGGGGAGTACCACCGTTGATAGAAGAGACATCACGAACCTTCATGGTCATGTCCGAACCCGGAGCGCCTCCGGCACGTGTAATCGTCAAACCGGGTACCTCTCCCTGCAAAGCCTGAGCCGCATTCTGAATCGGACGAGATTCAAACGCTTTCGCGTCGGCCGTAGATACGGCACCACCCAAGTTCGCTCTTTTTACCGTACCATAACCGACAACTACAACCTCATCCATTTGCAAAGCATCTTCCCGTAACTTCACGTTCAAATTCGCTTCCTTGCCGGGACGCAATTCCGTCATGGCATATCCGATGTAAGAGATTTGAAGGACACCGTTTTCCGATACCTCCATCGTAAATTTTCCATCAAGGTCCGTAACCGTTCCGTTGGTAGTACCTTTCTCAACTACGTTCGCACCGATAATAGGTTCTCCATTCTCGTCGGTCACTACACCTTGCACTAAATTCTTCTTTTGCAAAACGGCTTGTGAGGAAGGGGCGGCTTTCTCGTTTTTTGTAGAGGGATTAATCAAGATGAAATTATTCTCCGTAATCTCATACTTTACGCCTTCCCCTGCGAAAAGACGCTTTAAAATGGTTTCCACCGTCTGCTCTTTCACATGTACAGATACTTTCTTATTCAGGTTAACCTTCTCGCTCTCGTAGATAAAACGGAAGCCAGACTGTTTCTCTATCTTGAAAAGAACCTCCTTTATTGTCTGGTTATTAACGTCCAAAGACAACTTTGTCTCTTGCGAATAGACAGAGGCCGAGATCTGAAGTGAACATGCGATAGAGAATAATGTCGTCAATCTCATAATAGACAAAGTTTTTTTAAGGACCGGAGACTCTTCCGGCCTTGCTATATTCCAAAAATTCATATATTTGTAATTCGATTGTTTGTTAACACTAGTGTTACGAGCACTAATTTTAATGATCAAAAAGATGACGGGGAATGTTCCAGCATTTCCCGTTTTTTCATGTGTATTCATGCGATTCCTGTTCTTTACTTCATAGGCAGACTTTATTTAGAGGTTATACTTATATTTTTTCCTTTCACGTTATAACTTATATCACTCAATCGGGATAGTACGCCCAATATATCCGTTATGGTTTCCTCCTGTATGACTCCATCGTAATGTATACTATTCCCCAAATCCTTTTGAAGATGGATAGTCACATCGTACCTCCTCTCCAAATATTTACAGACGGAAGCTAGCGGCATATGATCCATATAGAGTTTATCTTCCAGCCAACTGTACGAATGAGATAACACGCCCGATGTCGGTCTCATCTTGTTGGTTTGCTTATCGAAAATCGCCATGTCACCGGCGTTCATTAGCAACTTATCATTCCCATGATCCAACTCGATACAGCCTTCCACCAACGAGGCTTCAACTGTTTTTTCATCCGTATACGCTTGCAAATTAAAAGAAGTACCATGTACCTTTAAGCGTAATCCATTGCTCATCTTGATCACGAACGGTATCTTGTTCTTCGAGACATCGAAGAAGCCCTCTCCTTGGAAATTCACTTCCCTGATATTCTCCTTCGCGTTATAAGAATACGTAATATCAGATCCAGAATTCAGCTTAACAACGGAACCATCCGGCAAGACCACCTCCGATCGGCTTCCGTAATCAGCGGTCATTCGAACCAGCATTTCCGGCTGTTTATCAAATACTCCCATTTTCGAAAACCCGAGGACAAGCAATAAAGTAGCCGCCACTCCTGAAATGATATATCCGATATTCACCAAGCGTTTCCGCTTATTATCTCTCTCCTTATTGATACGATCGATCTTATCCCATGCGTATTGAGCATTAAAAGTTTCTTGCTCCAGATAAGAGCCTGTTTCTTTCCAGATCTCTTTATACCGTTTAAAATCTTCTTGATTAGACTCATCCTCAGCCAACCATTCATCCAGAACCGGATCCACGATCTCTTCATTCATCCTCTCCGATAAATGGTCAACGATGTGTTCTCCTATTTGCTTTTTCTTCTCCATGAGTCTAGTCTTTATTTAAATGACACCACAAATAAAAAAAGGTCCTATACGAACCTTGAAAATTTTCTCATTATTTTATACCTCCTTCATCTCCAGACATTCCTTCAACTTCTGTAAAGACATCCATATTAGATTTTTAATTGTTTTCACGGATATAGATAGTTTCTCCGATATTTCTTTCTGCTTCAATCCTTTTACCCTGTGAAGAAGTAACACTTCTCTGCTCCGATCCGGCAAATGGTCTATACAATCATAAAGAGCGATCCTAAACTCTTCTGTTTCCAGTTGATTATCCTCATAGGATAGAAGTAATAAGTCTTGATTCTCTGATAAACTTCCCGTCTGCACCTTTGATCGGATAAAGTTCAAGGCCAGATGTTTAGCCATCCGATATAAATATCCTGATACATTTTCCTTTATCTCTATTCTCCCCCTATTTTTCCATAAATTCAAGAAAAGCTCTTGAACAACATCCTCCGCATCATTTCTATCCATCAATAGACTATACACATACTGACAAAGACGCCCGTAATAACGATCAAACAGTTTATTATAACTGATATAATCATTATTTCCGATCGCTATCATTAAAACCTTATCGGCATGAATTTCCTGCATACAATCTTTATTATCATGAATATTCGCAATCGTCTTTACAGGTAAATGAGTTTCGGCAAGACTATGGTTTTGTTGATAAACCGTAAATCACTCAACCATATATATTTATAATCTATTCCTCCTTTTTATGAAATCTCAGATCTATCAACTAAGCATCTTTTTAAACCTCGATTACAAACTGATTCTGTTCGCTTTATATCTTCGTTCTTCTTTTTGTTAGCCATAGTCTTGCCGAGACTCAGTTGTAATAGATCTCAGAAATATATTTTACAAGGGATCAATCGTGTCTTTCCTCAAATCTCCTGTAACGCAAATGTAGAAAAATTATTATTCGATTGGTTATTTTAATATTTATTTTCCTGCAAAATTATTATTTTTGGAAAAAACAGAACGCAATCTCCGATTTTATCTACGAATAGTTTAAAATCTAAGTTGTCATGAAAACATATGCTGAAAGAAAACAGAGAACACCGCATACCCTTGTTGGTCATGTTGGTAATTCCAAGCAAGCATCTTTGTGTGAAATATTACAGTCTTCTCATGATAAGTTGCTTGAGAGGAAGGCTATTCAATGTCAAATAAATAATAACAGTCCAGGAACTAAAATAAAAGACGAGCTAAAAATACCATCAGTCAATAATTTTGTACCCATTCAACGATATGCTACCTTCACGGAAGGTGGGAAAATTTATAATATTTCCAATTCTGGCCAAGCTATTTGCGGCTTGGAATATCCAAATCACGAATTGTATGTATTAGATTTTAATACTATTATGCAAAAGGAAGGTGCTATGATTGAGTTTGTGCCAAAGGAAAAAAGACAATTTACAAGACTCAATTCAACATACCGTACAAAAGAGTATATCCGGGTAGAACCGAAATGGAAAAAGGAACATGATTTTTCGAGTAAAAAGTTAATTTCAAGTTTTTCAAATCTTAATGATGTTACAGGTGGATATAATGAAGAATTTAATTCGCTCTATCAAGAGGTGAACGAGATAAGAAAAAGCAGTGAGAATTTAAGGAAGTTCTTTGTTCAGTTGCAATTTAAATGGCCGGTCGAACAGAGTCAATTTACTTCTGTCTATGAAATGTATAAAGAAATTCACATTAAACTTTCCTCTTGGCTCTACCCAGAAAGAGGTAAAAAGCCTGTAACTGGAAGTTATGATACCTTGATCGAAAATTTAACCACATTGAAGTCTGATCTGGAAGTAGCCTTGTCGCCCTCTTCCTATATACCTACCGTCTTTGATAATAATAGTGAAAGGGATGATGTCCACGAGATGTATGGTCCGATTGTAAATAATATAGATTCCCTTATATCGAAATTACGACAAATAAAGAGTCGTATCTCAATTGATACCTTAGGTCTATGTACCAGAGAGGCATTTCTTTACGAACAAACCCACTCTGAAGAGGTTAAAATGCCCAGAGGGTGCGATATGGTTGCCTCTCTGTTTGGCCGATACGAAAGTCAAAGTAAATCTAGCATGTTGAATTTTACAGTGAAAGATAGTACCGCTCATCATTACGCTACCATTATCTCCCAAGACAATTCGGATTATATAACGATAGAAGGGTTTGCCAAAAAGAATTATGCGGGTGTAGACGATACTTGGGAATTTTTTATGCATGGACATTTTAATACCTCTCCCGAACAAGCATTTACGGATTATACGAAAATAAGATATACTTATTTCGATCAGTTTAAGGGAGGAATCGATCCAACAAGACCCCATACATCCAAAGAAACAGGTAATTGTTATTCTGATACAATTAATTCTTTTATGGGTAATTATTATAAAAAGAATGAGTAAATAGAACCTCTATAATATTTCTACAGAATAGGAGGCGACCTCTAGCGATCGCCTCTATTTTTCTTAAAGTTTTTCTATTCTACTTCTACCACAACCATTACAGGAAAATGATCAGATGGCGTACGAGCGACATACTTCTGCATGGAAACTTCTTTAGGGAAGTTCGCATCCTGTTCCTTTTGAGCGCTTTCTTTTGCTTCCGAACGATACGTATCCGTCAAGACTCCGTACTTTTTCACATCAAACTCTTTCGTAAGGAATAAATGATCGATACGACTGTCTGTTTTGCGATCCGCATGGAAGGCATTAAACGTGCCGTTGGGTACATACCGGAAATCCGCTATCTGATAAGAATCCCGCATAATACCGGAATTGTCCAGTAATAAGTAGGATTCATTATGTTGATCCACATTAAAATCACCTGTTAGAATCGCCGGTAGCTTCTCCGGAAATTCTTTCAACTTCTTAAGGATAAGTTTCGCGCTTTCCGCACGGGCCTGTACGCCAATATGATCCATATGTAAGTTAAAGAACAAGAAAGTAAAGCCGGTTTGTTTATCCCGAAATTTACCCCATGTGCAAATACGGGGAAGAACGGCATCCCATCCCTTATTGGGGCGATCGGTTATCGTAGACAACCAAAAGTCCCCATGATCCAGTACCTCAAACTTCTCCTTACGATAAAATATGGCAGAGTGTTCCCCGGCTTGTTTACCATCATCACGCCCTACCCCGATATAATCATAACCGGGCATCGCATTTTTAAGGTCTTGCAATTGCTGGTACTTGCCTTCTTGAGTTCCGAAAATATCAAAACCGTGAAACTGAATCAACTGGGCGATATACGGATACCGTTGCCCCCAGCCATTACCATTCGTCGAGTCACCCGCATTCGCGTTACGCAAATTATAAGTGGCAACTACCATAGACTCCGCCTGCAACGCAAACACGGAGCAAAGGAGAAATAAGAAAGAATAAATTAGCTTCTTCATACCTTTATAATTATTTTTAACATCCTAATCCTTAAACTCAAAATTCAGCCTCAATCATAATCGGGAAATGGTCTGAAGGGTAATGACCGTATTGGAACTCATTCAACGTACCATATTTATTCACGTGAATATTCTTGGTAACGAAAATGTAGTCAATTCGATTCTTCATCGGAGCATTCAAATTAAATTGATTTGTCGTTCCTACCGTTCCATAGGGTGGTGTTTTTGAGATTTCCCGTGAATCCAACAGTAAACCATCGGATTTCAATATTTGTATAGGCTCAGAATCCGGCGTACCATTGAAATCACCTACACAGATAGCAGGGGAATCCCCCGCTATCTTTTTAATATTAGCCAACATAATCAAAGCAGACTCATGACGGGCCACTTTACCGATATGATCGAAATGCACACTAAAGAAATAAAATTCCTTTCCCGAAACCTTATCCTTCAACTTCGCCCAAGAACAAACCCTCCGGCATTGCGCATCCCAGCCAAAAGAAGGCTTATCCTGTGTCTCCGACAACCAGTAATTTCCCGAGTCCAATAATTTAAACCGATCTTTCTTAAATAAGACCGCGGCATGTTCCCCTGCCTCTTTTCCGTCATCCCGACCTACACCAACAAACGTATACGTACCATCTTTCACCAAATCCTTCACTTGGTGAATCAGTCCTTCCTGGATTCCAAAGACATCAAAGTCATGGAAATGAACCAAAGATACCGCCATGTCTTTGCGGTGTGCCCATGAATCATCCTTATCCCCCTCATTATCATACCGCAGATTAAAACTACCCACGTTCAGTTTACACTTCTGTTGTCCGGATATCCCTATGCAGAAAGTAAATAAAGAGATAAACACTATAATTAAGTTTCTCATGATACCCCCTTGATTACCAACCCGGATTCTGGCTTAGATTCGTATTGAACTGGATTACAACCTCCGGTATCGGATACAAGTACTGACGAGTCGGCCAGCTCCGTCCAGCATAATTATACTCCATCAAATAACCACCTTGAACCGGCTTCACGTTTAGCACATTACTCTTATTTGTACCTACATAGACACCAATCGCAGCATATTTCTCATCAGCGATTTTGTCCGTATCATAGAAATAGGCGTCATAATTACCATCGCCATTCACATCCAGCGGTTGGTTAAGTGACGGGATAAAGATACCTTCCCAAGGATCGTTCACCCAAAGATCGCAACAATTCCAACGTTTCAAATCATTTAGGCGCAAGCCTTCCAGACAAAGTTCAATACCACGTTCGCGACGGATCTCCAACAAGGAAGGATCAGAGATCGTCGGGTAATAAGAAGCGATATAAGGTTCCGCAGATGACGGACGGGTTGTCAATGTACCTGTCTGTGGTGTGCCTCCCGTAATTCCCGCACGAGAACGAAGCGCACCTATCGTAGCCGCCCAATCCGCATCAGTCAGTTCGCCTAATTCAGCCTTAGCCTCAGCATAGTTCAACAAAACCTCAGCATAGCGCATGATAGGAATGTCATTATCATTCGTAGCCGCATCATCGTAAGCCACGTCATCCATGGCAAACTTCGTAAACTGATATCCCGTCAATGTATGTCCCGTGAAATTAGCTGCCGTCGGCTCATAAACACCAGAAGCATTCTTACGGGTATAATCCGCTCCCCGGATCGTCTGGTTCAAGCGGGTATCACGTCCTGTTGTCTCCTCCACGAAATTCTTATAGCTTCCATCCGCTTTTTTCTCGACATAAGGCGTACCATCCGCATTCAAGTATGACAGCATAAATTTACGGCTCATGCATAAGTGTGGTCCGTAAGTAGAGGAATTATACCACCAATTCTGCTCACCCAGTCCTAACACCTTGTCAGTCTCGATAGCCATCATTACCTCCGTGGTAACGGCCTTATCGGCAATGAAAAGTTCGCGATACGCTCCACGGCCATCGCTATAAGCACCTGAAGTATAAAGTTTGTACGGTCCGTTATCCATAACTTCCTTAGCCGCCTCAGCCGCTAGTTTATATAAATCTTTGGCCGAATATTCCGTACATCCCGTACGAGCGATATCCAATTGGTCAGCGGCATGGTATTTACGCCAAGCAGCCTCAAACAAGCAAACACGAGATTTGAAAGCGGCAGCTGTCCATTTATTTACGATCGTTGAATTATGCGTGACATCCTCTTCCAATATATTCGTATACGCATAATCCAAATCCTCCAAGATATGCCCGATAATCACATCACGTGTATCACGCGGGTTATAAAGATCCGGGTCTTCAGCCTCGTTAAATACCTTATCAATCCAAGGTACCTCGCCATATTGTACCAATTTATCAAAATAGAAGCGAGCACGGAACAAGCGTGCGATACCATTATAATTGTCACGGATAGTCGTGCTTAGTGACTCATTCACGTTATTCTCCAAAAAGAAATTTATATTACGAAGAGCGGACCATGACCAACTCGTCGCGCTATTCGTAGTATAAGCGCCAACCTCCATACCACCCAAGGAATTTTTCACCCCATAATCTGCCGTAGCATCACGCCGGAAAGCGCTTCCTCGGGAAGGCAAGACATTGTAAAATGAGTACGTATACGTCTTCAAACCATTCTCGGAGCTAAACACCATATCCACAGAAGCCTCCGACTTTGGTTCCTCATTCATCTCGCACCCCGAAAATATAGCCAAAAGTGCCACCAGACCGCTTAATAATATATTCTTTTTCATTTCGTATAATCTCCTATTCTTTAAAATGTAACATTCAGGCCGATGCTGAACGATTTCATCATCGGGTAATTATATCCATCACCACTGTTGCTGGAAGTCAAGTCCTTATCCGATTCACCGATATTCGATACATTGACATCCTTGGAATACTTGTAAAGCGGAGACCATGTAAAGAGATTTTCCCCGGAAAGATAAATTCCTACATTTGTCAAATGCAACTTCTTAATCCATTCTGATGGCAAATTATAGCCAACCTGTATGTTCTTCAAGCGTAGATAGGCCGCATTCATCAAATAGCGCGTGTTGGCGTTCTTATGACCTCCATAGAAAGGCGCATAGTAACCCGTGTAACGAGGCAAGAAAGCATCCGGATTCTCTGGAGTCCAATAGTTGTCCACATGCCAAGAGGGCATCTGGTTATACGGACGATTGTACTGCCCCCAGAACGTAGAGGCTTCATTAGACGGATACCAATCTTGCTTACCCACCCCTTGGAAGAAAGCACTTACCCAGATATTGTTCCAATCGGCAGAGAGCGTAAAACTATAAATATAACGAGGCTCCTCGTTACCAATGATCTTACGGTCGCCCGGATCATCTACCGTATTCTGTCCGCGGTCAATATAGCCGTTGCCATTCAAGTCTTCGAACTTAATATCGCCCGGATACAACTTATAGGTTTTCGATGTTTGCATAAGTGGGTTATAATAGGATTGCCCCGCAGCTTTCGCAGCGGCCTCAGCCGCATCGATGCCAGCTTGATCCTGCCACAAGCCATTGGATACAAACCCCCAAATCTCACCGATACGCATTCCCTCGTAATAATTCTTGTCGAGCGACTGATTTGCGTACTCGCTCAATGACATATTCGCGTTATTAAACTTGTCGATCACTGAATAGTAATCCGCCAATGTTCCCTTGATACTATAATTAAACCGCTTACCAGCTAAATCAAATCCATCTTTCCATTCCAAAGACAACTCATAACCATAGGTAGACATATCCGCATAATTACCTTTCGGCGAGGAAGCACCGAACACATCCGGTACGGTCGGGCCATTCACGATCATGTCGGTTGTTTTACGGATATAATAATCTCCGCTCACGGTCAAACGATTGTCGAAGAATCCCAAATCCACTCCGATATCATACGTCGTGGCGGTTTCCCACGTCAAGTTGCCGGGAAGAGCCGCCGGAGATGACATATAATTCTGCCGCAAACCGTCAAGAATATAATCAGACTTGCTGATACCCAATGTCTGGATATACTGATAATTACTCAATCCGGCCGCATTGCCCAAAGAGCCCCAAGAAAACCGGACCTTAGCGTTAGAGATATGTTCGGACTTAACATTCCACCAAGGTTCTTGCGAGATTCGCCAACCCACGGAAGCCGAGGGGAAGAAAGCCCAACGCTCATCACTCGGGAAGCGGGAGGAACCATCGTAACGTCCGTTTACCTCCAATAGGTAGCGATCGTCAAAGGCATAATTCAAACGGAAGAAAGCGCCACCAAACTGATAAGCCTTCCATTGTGAGGTAATGCTCCGGTTATCAGTACCCATCACCAGATTCATGTTGTCCACGTCATCCGTCAACAGGTCATCATTATAAGCATAGATACGTTTGAAGCTAGATTTCTCGTAATTCCATCCAGCCATAGCCTTAAAATAATGTTTCTCGGCAAAGGTTTCCTCAAACTCCGCGAAAAGGTTCGTAGCTAGATAGTTCGTATGATCAGTTGTCTCCGCCAAGTTGGAGTAAGTACCCGTGATATATTCGATCTTACTTTCGCCATTCGCATCGGCCGACCGCGCATATGGCGAACGCACCTGTTTCTTAGTCTTCTCTTGCGTCTTCTGTTGATAAGTAAAATCACCATTCACACGCAAACGGTCACCCAAGAACTTCGCATTGAATGTCGTAGTATTCTTCAAGTTGGAGTTCTTTGTCGTAATACCGCTACGTCCATAAAGCAAATCGCCTACGGTATAGACGGCAGAATAAGTCATCGTACCATCAGGGTTGAACAGTGGCGATGACGGGTGTCCCTCGTCCGCAATATTTCTCCATACCACACCAGAACCTTCCGAATAGGTAATCGGATTGTAGTATTTATTATGGGAAAACTCAAAGTTATTGCTGATCTTCAACCAAGGAGTCAACTGATAACCTCCTTTGAAGCGCATATTATAGGTCTTGAACTTATCCGTTTGCTCATCGCTATCGAAAAGTCCATCGTAACTATAGAAACGTCCTGACAAATAATAATCAAACTTCCCGTCGGAACCCGAGATGGAAAGATTTTGATTCTGCGCAAAGACACTCTTCTTATACATCAGATCATAATAGTCGGTTCCTTCCGGATAATACACATAACGGCCTTTTGTACCGATAGAGCCATCAGAGATCACCGTCCCGAAATCGCCCGTCTCATGACGGCGCTTATACTCGTCCAGCCAAGCCACGGAAAATTGCTGTGTCTTGTTGATACCAGAAGGATTCGCTTGATTGTAATTAAAATAAGCGTCATAAAAATGCTTTGCCCAAATATAACCATCGGAAACTACATCCGGCACATTCTGTGGTGATTGTAATGAATAGCTAGAAGACCATGTCACCTTCGGCTTACCTTCCGTAGCGTTCTTCGTCGTGATCAAAACCACGCCAAATGGAGCACGTGCGCCATAAATAGCGGAAGCGGCAGCATCCTTCAATACGGAAATACTCTCAATATCATTCGGATTTAACATAGAAGGGTCTCCTTCCACACCATCAATCAACACCAAAGCACTACCCCCATTGATAGAACCGGCACCACGTACGTTAAAATCCGCCGTACGCCCCGGTTTACCATCAGACAAGGAAATATTCAAGTTCGGGACAACTCCTTCTAACATCTGAGTAGCGTTAGCCGTAGGACGCCCCTCGAATACATCACTAGTCACTTGCTCTACCGCACCAGTCAAATTCACTTTTTTCTGGGAACCATAACCCACCACGACTACCTCATCCAGCTTCTGCGTGTCCTCATGAATAGATATAACCAAATTATCTTTATTGCCTACCGGAACATCTTGAGCCACATAACCAATATAAGAAACCTGAAGTATCGCATTCGGAGTTACCTCAATAGAGAAATGACCATCTATATCCGTGATGGTACCATTGGTAGATCCTTTCACGACCACATTCGCCCCGATGATTGGTTCCCCTTTCGGGTCTGTAATCGTACCGGTAACTTTCTTATTACCTTGTTGCTGAACAGTTTTTACCGATGATAAAACGATCTGATGACCCGATTTCAATACATAAGCCACATTCGCTTGCTTTGCTATCGCATCCATTACAGCATTAATATCCGCATCTTCCACGTCAACAGAGATCGGAGAATTCAGACCTTTGATCCCATCATTATAGAAAAAACGATATTCAGTCGTTTCCTCTAATTCTTTAATAACCTCCCGCATCGGTCTATCCTTTACCGACAACGATATCTGGGCGGCAATCGCAACTCCGGAAAAGCCCGACAATAATTGGGCATACAAAAGTGTCCGGAAAAAAGAGTGCTTGAAATTACTCATTTTTAAAAATTTTTTAATAATACATAGATTTTAAACAGGTAACTTTACAAGCAAATCATTTACATATTCTATCTTATTTATAACCGGCTAGTTATTTCCTTGAAGATATTATATACAAGTGATTTTGCTTAAGAGGAAGAAGGGCCTTGCCTTTCTTCTTTTTTTACTACAATCATCTAGCTCATCTCATAGGCTTCTTCTTTATTAGGTTAACACTCAACTTTCTATTTCTCATTTAAATAAATAGTATCACCTACCGACACATACGTAATCGGAGCCGTAAGGCTTATTATTTCAAATACATTATCCAGACTATTATTCCGGATCACCCCCGAGAAACTGTAGCCTTTAATCTTATTGGACAAAAAACGAACTTCAACATTATACATTCGATTCATCAATACCGCAATCTCCTCCAACGACTCGCCAGAGAAGGCCAGTTCATTCGTACGCCAAAGACGGGCATAAGAAGCATTTGTCGGGTGATTAACAGATAATATATGACTAGACTTATTAAAAACCGCACTCTCATCCGGAGACAGAATCACAAACTCTTTTCCAACCGCTGTTCGTACACTGCCTTCAAACAAGGTCGTAACCACCTCGTCATCTTCCTCATACGCCTTCACATTAAAAGCTGTGCCTAGCGCCTCGACTTCCATATCCCCCGCATTTACCAAGAAACGGCGCAATGTATCTTTCGAAACTTCAAAATAAGCCTCACCAGATAAAGAAACTGATCTTTCTTTCACGCCATAATCACTCTTATAATTAAGTTTAGTATGCGAATTTAACCATACTTTCGTCCCATCAGGAAGAACCACGCTAGCACGTTGCCCATTATCTGCCAACACCACATAATCCAATGGATCAGGTGGTGGAACCTGTCTCATATTATACCAATGGGAGCCAATTCCAAGGCCTATACATATTAAAGCCACCGCCGCATAAGAAAGCCACTTCCATAAGGTATGCGGTTTCTTCTTTATCTCCAGAGTTTTTTTCTCTTGTCTCATCCGCTTTTTAATCTCACAAAACATCTGTCCTTGTAGCTTAGGAGGAAGCTTTTTCCCGGAAGATTCTTCCCATCTAGACTTATAAAAAGCCATGATCTCTTCCTTATGATCGGGATCTCTAAACCACGCCAAAAGAGTTCGCTCTTCTTCCGGTGAAGTCTTACCACTCATGAAGCGATCCAATAATTCGATATGTGTATGCATTTTTCTCATCGTGTAATAAGTATATCCCGAAAAAGAACTTTACCCTTACACGGAAAAATCAAGAAAGCCTTGATTTAACACAAATTAATACCACACTTGTTTTCCGCCTTCATAAGTAAACGGGCGATGTTCTTTTCCTCGTGTATGGTTATGAATACGAAAAATAGATTCCCGTGGAATATTTTGATAAATTAATTTATTGTCTTCGGCATACTGTTTACCTAATGATATCCACTTTTTGTCCCAATAGAAGAGTTCATATAATTCTCCCGTTACGATCTTATTATCATCATTCCTCGGATAAAATTCCACCTTCGCTATCTGTTTAGGTTCGCCTAGATCTAGAACAACAAATTGATCTTTTTGAAATTGATCTGGTTGATAATAAGACACTCGGTCCTGATCTGTCACCAAATCGAGACCATGTCCTTTAGTCCCTTCATTTCCACCCCACTCTCCGGAAAACTGCTGGCCATCGCCTCCAAATACTTTTATTTCCGCTATAGCGTAAAAATAGCCCAATGGCTGTGTTTCTTGAAAATCACAGATCAAATAACGATATTTTTGGGAAACAGATATACGGAAACTATCCACATAAAAGGGAGGATTTTCAATAGAATATATCAAAGAACGATCCGAAAGATCTTTCTTGTTACAAACATAAAAGCGGGTTCCTATCGTTCCTGCGGCTTGAAGCGCCGTATTCATTCTATATGGAACTTTTGAATAGAATGTAGCAGAACTTTCCGCTTTTTCAAAATCTGGTAATAACTTACGTAATTTACCTTCACGAGTCAGAATAAACGCATCTCCAGCAGGTCGTATCTCTCCATCATTATAATAAGCGGGAAGATAGAGCATGTTAACCCCCATTTTAGGAAAACGTACCTTGGAACCTTCCGGTCGCCCCCAACACACTGGATTCCAACCAATAATATCATAGCAACATAAATAGACATATTCTTTGGGATGTTTCTCATTCCAAAGTGGTACCTCTATATCTTCGCATACGACATACTGGTCCGTGATATCTTGAATCCCCGGATTTTTGAATAAAGGAGGTATTTCTTCTTTAGACAAGATAGCGAGCGAGTGGGGTTGTATCCGATAGTTATACCTATAGACTTTAGGAGCAGTCCTACAATATTGAATAGTAATAGTCGACGGAAACATATCAATTTTAGATTGATAGACATCTCTCCAAAACATCCCGTCTATCTTAATGTCATCCTTAGTAAGGAAAGGTCTTTGTGTATTATCATATATCATGCCGAATTGCTTACTCCCTATAATCTCGACCCATGAATGAGGATATTGTGAATTTCCCCAACAGGGAACCATATTTAATGCAGCAGGTATACCATTCGCCCTCAATGCAGCAATTTTATATGTAGACTTTTCTAAACAAGTTCCCATTTGAGTGGCTACTATATTTTGGAAAGTCATAGGGCGCAATCCTTGATATTTACCGGTAAAGATTATCCATTCATTGAGAAAGCCCTGCTCTACCTCATCCGATATAGCTTTACCAATTTCTTCATACGAACACATATACATAGAATCTCGTAGTGAAGCATATTTTCGATCAAAATAACTCCCAGCATGTTCCCAATGACAATTATCTGTAGTGTAAGGGAGTACATAATCAAAGAAAATATCCCAGTCCATATTCTTACACCAAGGATATCGCTCTTTATTTTGAAAACACTGATCTATATGATGTATAAGATAATCAGAAGACAATTCTTTCAAATCAGATAAAAAGCGAGGATTTACTTTTGTATAAGAATACAATTTGTTTATACTATCATATATAGCGTATTGGATATCATATAAAAAGGAACCGTATGTCTCTCTATAATTAGCGAAAGCATCGAAATACACATGGTTTCCTTTCACCGAGTTACTATCTAATACTTGCTTCCCTATCATATTACTTATTAGAAAGCGGGCAGCTTCCTGTTTCTTCTGATTATCCTTATAATGATCTAGAACAGCTTCTAACTCCGATCTATTTTCTCCGGAGTTATCCAACGCTAATTCCAATAGAACATTTTCATTCGAAGAACAAGCATAAAAAGTTAAAATAATAAAGAAAAAAAAGTATCTTACTATCATAGCTAAAATGCTTTTTTACTACCATGTAAATGTAACCTTTGATAGATCAAAAGAATACAGATGATAATCATCATCCCAGCCCAAGACTATTAGTTCTTTATCATCGTTTGTCACACAAATATTGAATAGTTTTATATCAGTAACTAATCGACAAATACATTTTCCACTCCAATCATATACTAAAATGTCATTACTTAACATAGTATCTAACATTCTTGTATTAGTATGCTGATTCAACTTTTTCCCTGAATATAAAGTATAAATATAACGATCAGTCGCATATATATCCGTATAACCGATTACATTCTCTTTGCCATGCTTTATGCCGTTCCTGCCAGATCTACTATCATCAATGTATATAGGATAAATATCGTGATAACGTTTTATGAGCATTGGAATCGTATCTATCTGATATAGTTCAAAGATAGCGCCAGAGGCCGCAACCGTAGCCAATCTATCTAATACTGAATTATAAACCATATAGCCTTGATAGGCAAATGTTTTACTTTTACCTCCACTATCGTTCCCATCATTTGGAAAATCGCCAAAAGACTTCACATATTTACCTGCACAATCAAACAAAGCATATCTCTTAGTATTTGTTTCCTCTTTATCAAGGAGTCCAGAAACGACATACCCATGCTTTGTTTGAATAGCAGAGAGAAACATATATTCCAAATTCACAATAGAAGAAATACTTTTAGATAAACTTTTGGTTATAATTTGTTTCTTTTGTATATCCAATATAATCACATTTGATTTATCTTTCTTTTGCATCAAACGAGGCATGATGTTTTCATCTGGGCCTTCTCCTGTTTGGGAAAAAGATAGAATACTGTCTTTTGTATAATATATTTTATCCAAAAGAGAATCACCTAAATAATTCTCTTTGATTAGACATTTCTCACTCTCAAATAGCATCATCCTCCCAAACGAACTTAACTTATAAGTATCCGCATTGAGTTGATTTGCTTTTATATTAACGACTTGTAGAAAGTACTCTTTGGGATCTATTTCGTTCTGTTGACAAGAGGCAAAGTGTATAAAAATAAAAATTATAATTAATATATATTTCTTCATATTATTCTTTTCAAACAGCTGAATCATTATACTTCTCTTTGCTTTTACATAGCCTAAATAGTCTAAATATCAGTTTATCATCATCATAATTTGGATTTTTATAATGATTTTCAGAAATATACAATCCTTTTTCATCAATATACATCAGATTTGGATTATATGTATATTCAGGAAAAACAGTCTCACCTATTATATTAAAGTTTTTATCTAGAATTATAATAGAAAATATCTTTCTTCCAAAATCCCACAATTCCATATAGTTTTCTCTATTATCTATCTCTGTTTTCAAATAGCAAACTCTATAATACACATCACGGTATTTATCATATAATAAGTTACCATAATTTGGATTTTCACACATAGATTTTAATGTTCCATTATAATCATTCGGCATCACAACCCTATCAATATAATTACTTTTTACATTCACTCTTTCAACAATATTGTGATCTATAGAAGTTATAAATATATCTTCTTCATAGAAAAAAGAATAGATAAATTTATCACCATTAAAACATCTACTAAAATACAATTCTACACCAGCATTCTTTTTTTTATTATCTGCACCACTAAATCGGGGATATTCAAATGGAAGTTCTTGTACATTCCCTGTATTTAGATCAATCATTGCAGATACAGGGTTGGGATATTTCCATCGATTACACTCCGACAATACAAAAAGATTATTATTAAATTTAAGTATAGGGTGATAACTAAACGACAAAGAGTTACATGCGTTTAAAACATTTCCATCTTTTGATTTTCCATAATAAATTTTTTTATTTATTTTCCCCTCTTTATTTACACTATATATTTCCGGGAGCTGTAAACTCGTCAGATAAATACTATCTAGACTGTCAATATAATACCCTAAGAAAAAACCAACTCCATTATCTCCCTCTATATCAAGATCTATTTTGAAGGCCATTTCTTTTGTCTGTATATCATAAAAAACAATCTGATTTTTGAAACCATTTTGAAAACTAATATATTGATGTCCATCTTTATCTGTATAAGGAAATAGAGCTTTAATATATGGTTCTACATCATAATTCAAATCAAATGTCATATTACTATCCTTTTCCAAGTAATACATATAATTTATTTTTTCACAAGACAAAAGAGCAATTAAGCTTGATAATATTATTAGCAAATAATATCTTTTAATTTTATAAGTATTTGAGATAAGTTTCAATCGTAATAATTAGGTTCTACAACGAATTATATAGATAAAAACAAAGTTATTTTATTACATATTTCACTACAAAAACGTTATAGAACCATAAAATTAATCACATGGAGCACAACCGATAGACCCACTATTACAACAAGCTCTTGTATCTAAGTTCAACCAGCAACTCCAATGAGTAGTACATTCTTCACCCGCAAGAGCTTCTATATTGCTTAACGCTAATCCAGACAAAGAAGGATCAATATTATTTTTTAGAATATTAATCATCACCAAACAGAAAACAATAACAATAAGAATAATTCTTAATTTCTTCATAACGCTCATAATATAATTATTTATAAGATCTTTATATTTTGCCTAATCCTCTTTAGTTAGAATAAGATATCCTCTGTATCTTTTTTTACATTTAAATAAATTTTAGACTTTCACATCACCTCCTTTCTGATAATATTTTGGAGCGAAGAACTTGCTGTGATAGCTTCTAATATATCAGGCAAGTTTCCCTTTTATAATTTGACTTTATCAAATCGTATTTCCCCGTATATTGAATTTAATTAATTGATTTGTATTACATTTTACCGTGATTGTCTCATCAAAGAGTCCCTTATTTTCAGGTGTCACTCCCACTTTAATATGAAGAGATTCACCGGGCTGAACTGGATGTTTATCAAACAAAGTTTGAGCACATCCACAAGTGGTAGTTACATCTATAATAACTAAAGGTTGGTCTCCTGTATTGACAAGCGTAAACAAAGTGTCTTTACTCTTCCCTAAAGGAATAGTTTCTAGTAAGAGTGATTCCTTTTCCACTTTTACGGTTGTCTGAATTGGTGCAACAGGTTGTTTCCTACTTATTTCTTCCAAATATAATTCTTTTACGTTCGGGTTATGGACAGGATTACCTATCACTACCACTTTATTATTCTTGTCTAATAAAAATACTTGAAACCGAATATCTTTTGGAAAATGATTGAGCTGATTTAGACTGTCTGATCGATCCAAGCAAATCGGCTTGTCAAAATTCTCTCTTATTAATAAAGAATGTATCTCCCACTGATCATCAAACTGAAAAAAAAATAAGAAAGGGATATTCTTCTGACTGATAGAATCTGTATATCGGATAAATTCTTTCCAACGGGATAATTGCAATTTACAACTCGTACAACCAATTGAGTCTACAAAAACCAAGACTTTGTAATCCGAAGTCGGGATTACGAAATTAGTTGTATCAGATGCAAATCTGGTAAAGACCATATTTTCCGGAAATAGAATCTGCTTACCCTGCCATTCTTTAACCAACAATGTTATTATTTCCTTTTGCTTATCTTGACAAGCTGATAGGAAAATTGTTAATAGTAATATGATTAGATCTAAAGGTTTCATTTTATGTAAATGTATATACGTTTGTTCATCATATAATATAATACGTATATCCGATAAAAACTATCTACCCCTACAAACCACAAGATATTTAATGCTTATTAACTATAAAAAGAGTGTTATAAGGCAAAGAAAGCCATCAGAAGAAAGTCGATCTCGCAAAAAACGCAAAGCCCTACTCAACTGTGTCTCCACAGTCTTTTCTGAGATAGAGAGGCGTTCCGCTATTTCTCTATATGATAAATGTTCATGACGGCTCAAACGGAATATCTCCCGACGTGATGGCGGTAATTCTTCTATCAAGCTATTAATATATTCCCGTAAAGACTCTGCGTCGATTCGTTCTTCCATAAGCGAATCGACATCTGATAGCTGTCGTTGTAGGCTTTCCGTCAGTTTTTCAGAGAGTAACCGGTTTTCTGTCTCTTTATAAACCAAGTTACGGGCTATGGTGAATAGATAGGCATCAAAGTTTTGTTCCGGATCTATAGTCTCATGCTTCTCCCAGATTTTAAGAAAAACGTTTTGGGTCAAATCCACCGCCATAGATTTATCATATAACAACGAATAAACAAAATGATATACATGCTGATTATATTCCCAAAATAGAGTTTCAAAAGCCTTTTCATCTCCATTCTTCAGATCTATAAGCAAATTTCCATCCATTTTCATATCACATATATATTATATATCCCCGCCATACCAACTTATCTCCATTCTGCTTATTCGCAGTTCATATACTTTAGTTCTGATGAAACTACGTTGATTTGAATAGAGGATAAAGGTGATAAGAGATAGAAAATCAGTGAGTAACTAAATGGTAGAATAACCAATAGCAGTATAGATCTAAATAAAAATAGATATAGATGATTGTTATTTAGGGACTTACATTAGATAAAAGACGTAGTTTCATCAGAACCTAGAACAAGGTTACAAGTGAAGATTCAAATATAAACAAACATCATTACATATCGCAAATATACAAAAAAATGTAAATACAGTATGAGTATCCTTGAAATCTAGTTAAATTCTACTTGAGGACAAAGAATGTCCTCACTAATTATCCGCTTCGCAAATGATATATTGATAAAGGTCGGAATGCCCGGTTTTATCGATTATCTTATGCTTTTCGAGTTGGAATTTCAGTTGGGCCAAACCAAGAGCGCCAAAGCCGGGAAGGTCTAATAAAGAGTCGAGTCCGTTTTTGAGGGCGTAACGTAGAATATCTTCTATGGTTTCTATTTTCAAGGTTGTAAGGCATTTACGGATATAGGGCGCTAAGGTGAGACGGGTAATGGGTTGGCATATCCGTTTCGCGGCATTTAAGGGAACGGGGGTAAGTGATCGGGGAGATTCGATACATAGACCGTTTTGGAGCGCCTTTTTATATAATCTTCTCAATTCGTATTCCATGTTCCTGTTCTCTATCCACAGACGTTCTATCTCAAGGTCTTGGTTCGTGATTGTTTTCTTGTATTCGGTCAGGAAGCCCATGTTTTCTTGCAAGCGGAGCGATATGACCTTATATCGGCGACAGATTCCGTCGTAGGATATACCACAACGTTTGGCTACGTCTTCTATCTTGGCTCCGGAAGTTATTTCCGTAAAGATAAGTCGGTCTTTCTTGTCGTGTATGAATGTTGATAGTTCGGCGATAATGAGTTTAAGTAGGGGAGAGATGTTTTTAAGGGATCGCAGGCAGAAAAGGTAATCATCGAATTGGGAGATGATCTCGTTTATCTCTTCTTCCTTGTCTTGGATGATAAGTTGCAGGTATAGCTTTTGTATTCCCATACGCTCGATATGGGAAATAAATTCACGTAAATTGGTCAGATCGACTAGGCGAACACCTTGCTTCACGACGTAAGATGTTATTTTTTTAGATATCGCCCATTGCTGGATTTCTTCAGATGGAAAGCCGGTGATACGAGCGGCTTCTTCAATAGTAATAAACTCAGGCATAACTATTTGATTAAAGTAAAACTTATACTATTTATCTTTAAAAAGGGCGTTATTTGGCGTTATATTGAAGAGCTGGCCTTTCATTATAAAATAAAGAAAGGGCGATTGGCTGAACATTACGTTGACAAAGGTTCCGCTAAAAACCCACATTAGAGTAAAGTCAGCCGCACGCCCCCCTTTATCTATATACAATAATCTTATCCATACTTTAACAGCATAGATAACACGTATATTCGGTAAAGGGTTGCGGGGCCTTCTTTGCGCTTCTCTAAAGTTGAAAAATTTAGCGGATTCTGTCAACTCGCACAAATATCGCACGCAACACAAGGCTTCTAACTTAAAAGCCTTTTATTGTCGCAAATATAATTTTAGTCTATAATAATCCATACGTTTTCTATTTTATCATTGTTTTACTACCAACAAAGAAAGAATAAGTAGATAAAAACCTACGCTTTTACCTTTTGCTTTTCTGTCTTAATTACTAGCTAGGCAAATATATGATATATTCTTTAATTATAATTGATTATTAAGAAAAAAATCAAGATAGCAATCCATTAAACAGTACGAAGACTACTACCCTAAAGTCTACGGAATGACCTTACAAAACTCTTTTAACTCTTCCTTTATACTACTAAGCTCTCTTTCCATAGATTGTTTGCTGCTTTTCACCTCATCTTTTACAATGTTCAAGACACGCTTAAAACCATAATAAGGCATAAGAAACGGGAACAACAGACCGCTGATCAAGACAAACAAAATCACAGTGATTTTAAGCGCAACAAAATCCTCAT
Organism: Parabacteroides sp. AF39-10AC; assembly: GCF_003635405.1. NCBI lineage: Bacteria > Pseudomonadati > Bacteroidota > Bacteroidia > Bacteroidales > Tannerellaceae > Parabacteroides > Parabacteroides sp. AF39-10AC. The sequence goes on from NZ_QTLP01000009.1 coordinate 86,907, forward strand.
AGGTAAAACAAACAGAAGATACATCATCTGATAGCGCACACCCACCGGTCGTTACCACAGCAAAAAGAAATGATATAAGAAACAATCCCCCAAAGTGCTTGAAAACATATTCATAAGTATAGAAGCCAAACTCATAATGGCTCTTAGCTTTTAACCATGCCATTACACATATAGGTATTCCTATAGTGAATGATATTAAACATTTAGCCCAGATAATAGGGATAAAAGTTGACAAGAACAAACAAGTCGCATAAAACATAGGAAATGCGAAACACATCCATTTCCACCTTATCCACCTAGAAACAAACACTTTCGTTTTTTGAGAAGAACCTTCTTCAGTCTCTATCCGTATATCTCTAAAGAAAATCTTCCACATCATCAACCAGAAAATACCCGAGAAAGCCACAAAGATAGTCAAAAAGGAAACAACAAAATCGCTCGTTCCCGCAACTCCCACAACAATCTCATCACAAATAAAAACTGTTAAGCAGAACAAAAGCGCATATAACGGAGCTATAACCTGTTCTTTTGACCTTTGAATTTTCTCTATCAAGTCATGAGCTGGCTTCAAGAATTTAGAGGAATATCCGGATTTAAGTTGATCGAACGTAGCTTGAAGTTTCATATCCATAGCCATAGCACTAATTAGCAACTGCTTGCATTCTGGTCTTGTTTTCGCCTCTACACGCAATTCATTTATATAGCGCTGCAATAGTTTATAATCAGAGTTTGCCGGCACATCGTTGATCACATCGAACCCCACTGCTTTATCCAAAGATTTGATCTCTTCATCAATACGTTTTCCTATCTCATCAAGAATACTATGTATAAAATTACTTTTGTCCAAAATGACACATAATACAATCAATGATGCCAATATACCAATAAATGTCTGGCTTCCTCCAAGAAACAGCATACCAACCTTCTACTAATTCAACTTGATCTCCTCACCTACCAACGACATCGACTTAAAAGTAGCTTTTACCTTGCTCAAAATCTCTTCAGGTGGATTTATCGCACATGTAGCTTCGTGCGTCTGCGGATTTCTTTCCATTCTAACAATGTTGGTATCCGTATATGAGACATGCGCCATATCGCTTTTCAAGAATAAATTATCTTCCAATTTAAAAAGACGTATCTTCTCGGAACTTACTCCATCACTAAAAACACGAAGATCGATTAAATCTCTCAAGAACTTACGATCAAACCTTTCAAAATAAATATTCAAGGATACATTGGGACGGTTTATGAACTCTCTCAAAGACTTAATAACCTTTTTCTTGATCTCATCTCCTAATGCAGTCTCTCCTTCCTTGAGATCATAATTACTATCTTGATTGATATGATTGTAGAATCCCTCACGGAAAACAGACATTTCGCCACAATACATATTAATCACATTTGATTTATTAAGCATAAAGCATTCAATAACAGCATTATGAGCACGGTCATGGTTCATAACAAAATCCATCTCTCCACGGTCAAAAGTATCGCAGAGATTATCATAATATTCATTTAGATCTTCTAATCTCATCAAAAAGCACAGTATTTAACTATATGGGAAACATCGTTTTATCCTTAAACATCTGGCAAAGATACTAAAAAACACAAACAAAATACTTTTATAGCGCAAAAAAGATTAGGTACATTGCCAAATGGCTTTTTTAGGTAGAAAGTTACCAGTTAACTAACATTTCAAATGTAAGTTAGCTTCAACGGCAAAGTAAGTTAACTTCATTGGCAAAGTAAGCTAACTTAAATGACCAAGTAAGTTAACTTCATAAATCCGGGTTGAAATCCGCAAACGACATACAACACGCGTCTACACTCCCAACACTATATAACCGCTATGGATATTTGAAGTATTGATAATAGGCGGTTTACTTCTGTTATCCGTAACTCCAACCTTATCAGTCAACAAGCCTTTCATTAAAAGATAAGCACATCATAATGGCACGACTGTGCCATCCCAATGGCACACCATTGCCATAAGGAAGGCACAGCTATGCCACGCTGATGGCACAGCCGTGCCACGATATGGAAAATGATTGGCACTGCGGAAGTCTGTTAACTAGACAGTTAAGGATGGATAAATAATTATTCCCCTAACTTATCAAGCAACTCATACGACGGAACGAAGAAAAGAGTTCCCGTTATCGGCGTGCTGAAGTCCAGCAGACGATCCGTATTGCCTACGGGATCACCGACGAACATATTCTCCAGCATTCGTCGGGTGGTGCTGAACGTGCTGGCATAGGCGATAAAATAGGTACCGTATTCACCTTTGGAGGTATGGGCGAATGGCATGTTAGCACGGACTATTTTCAGATCGTCTCCGATGTTCGTCACGGCGTTATGAGCGTTCTTCGGTTTTTCCTCATCTGATAGCTCAACATCGTTGAATTTACGGCGACCGATGACTTTCTCTTGCTCTTCCACTGGAAGCGCATTCCATGCCACCATATCATGAATGTATTTTTGCACAAATACATAACTTCCGCCCATAAACTCGGGGTCCTCATCGCCTATTACCGCAAAACGATAGGGGTCTTCATCCACGGCAGGATTCTCCGTACCGTCCACGAAACCGATAATCGCCTTACCGTCTCTATACCGAAAACCGTGGGTCTCATCGATCGATTCCACGACACCTCGCAGTTTCTGGTCTATAATGGAGGCGAACTCAAAGCACAGTCCCATCTGCTTACAGCGGATGTGGAATAGTAAATCCCCGGGGGTAGAAACAGCCGTAAGCTTAACTCCTTTGATCTCTTCAAACGGTTGCAATTCTTTGGGGTTTCCTTGCTCCGGAAAGAAACGTTTCCAAGCATCCGCCCCGAATCCTATCGTACAACTGAATTGCATATCAGGATAGCGATTGCGCATACTACGTATCAAAGCGGAGAAATTAGCGCACACGTCCTTTACCTTATCAATCGTGTCGGGGAGATCTTTTAGAGCATAGACAATGAAAACCGCATTCTCGCCCGGTTTTTGGGTAACATCTTGCGGATAGTTAGCGTTCAATGGATTTTGTAGAGAGTTCATAGCACATCTTTAATTATATTGTTATTATATGGATATAACTCTATAGATGCGCTCTTGTTCAAGGAAATGTAACGAAAAATGTCCTAGCGGTTATTTTTCAATATCTATTTGTAGAGACGGGGCGTGCCCCGTCTCTACAACTGGGTAGTTATTTCACCTCCACGCTGATTCTCTGCTTGATATCTGAGGCGGAGGCTCCTAGTTGGAGGATGAACTCGCCGGGTTCTACGACGAATTGGCTTTGTGCCTCACTATAGAAAGCTAAAGAGGATACGGGGATGTCCAACGTGATTCGCCGACTCTCACCGGGTTTAAGGAATACCTTCTTGAAGCCTTTTAACTCCTTGACCGGACGCATCACGGAGCAAACCGGATCGCTTACATACAATTGGGCCACCTCAGCTCCTTCACGGTCTCCGGTATTGGTTAGGGTGAAAGTCGCTTGGATCGTGTCCGCTTGATCGTACGTCTTTTTATCCGTATTCAGGTTGGAATAGTTGAATGTCGTATAGGATAAGCCGTAACCGAACGGATAAACGACCGGAAGCCCCTTCGTATCGAACCAGCGGTAACCTACCAAGATATCTTCCTCATAATTCACTTTTAAATCCCTGCCGGGGAAGTTGCCCAACGCATGCGCCGGAGATTGATCCAAGCTCACGGGAGTGGTGAACGGCATCTTTCCGCTCGGATTCACCTTGCCGGATAATACGTCCACCAAGGCATTTCCTCCTTCCATGCCGTTGAACCAAGCCCAAACGATAGCCGGGGAACAAATATCTACGGCGGCCATATTCAACGGCGATCCGGCGATCATGACCACGATCGTACGAGGATTCGCCTTTACCACCTCTTGAATCAACTCAACCTGCCCGTATGGGATATCCATATTCAGACGGTCGAACGACTCGGTATCATAATCATGGTTTAAACCACAAACCAAAAGGGCCACGTCACTCGTGCGGGCAACCTCTACCGCCTCTTTCAATAACGCGTCGCTTTCCTGTGTCTTGGAAGAGAAAGTACCAGAGCTTTGCCCATTATTGCTACCCTCCACGAAAGTAGATAACTTCTCATAACCTTGAGCAAAACGGATATCCACCTTATCGCCCCATTTCGCACGAAGCGCCTCTAATGGAGTTACCTCGTAAACCGCCTTGATCTCGGAACTCAAGCCACCATTGGAATGTTTGCGGGTAGCGTTATCGCCAATTACCGCCAGACTCTTGATCGAGGAGAAATCCAACGGGAGAAGATTATTCTGGTTCTTCAATAAGACAATGGCTTCGGCAGCCGCGTCGTAAGTGGCTTGCTGATGCTCTTTCGTATTCATGGAGCCGGGACCGAAACGCTTTTTCGGGTCCAAGACATTCGTCTTGATCATCACACGTAAGACATCGCCCACCTTCTCGTCCACCAAGCTCATAGGAATCTTACCAGATTTAACAGCCTCGATCAAGGGGTTGGCATAATACCAATCCTCATATTTATCGATCAGCGTGCCCATCTCCAGATCCAAGCCGGCCTCCATAGAAGGAACCGTGCTATGGGCGGCTCCCCAGTCGGTTACATATACGCCATCGAATCCCCATTCATTCCGAAGGATCTTGCGAACCAAGTAGTTATTCTCCGCACAGAACTCCCCACGGAATTTATTATAAGCGGCCATTACCGTCAAGGCGCCTCCCTCCTGTACGGCCGCCTTGAAAGCGGGTAAATAAATCTCACGCAAGGCACGCTCGCTACATTCCACATCGACAGTCGTACGGTTTGTCTCTTGGTTATTCACGGCGAAATGCTTTACGCTGCAAGCCACGTCACGGCTCTGCAAACCCTTGATATAAGCGACCGCCAATACGGAGTTCATATAAGGGTCCTCGCTCATATACTCGAAGTTACGGCCACAAAGCGGGGAGCGAATGATATTCACGCCCGGGCCCAGCAACACATCCTTCTTACGCCAGCGAGCCTCCTCGCCCAGCACCTCGCCCCGGCGATAAGCCAACTCCGGGTTCCAAGCGGCGGCGAAAGCCGTGCCGGTCGGGAAATAAGAGGCGGAATCATTTGTCCAACCCGCATACGCCCAATCGTGGCGATTGATCTCCGCACGTACCCCGTGAGGCCCGTCGCTCAAGCTCCACTCGGGAATCCCCAGACGCTCTACTCCGGCAACATAGAATTTTGAGTTACCATGCAATAATCCGACCTTTTCCTCCAAGGTCATCTTCTTAATCAGTTTCTCGATACGTTTCTCCATTTGTACCTTCTCTTTATCCGTGACCTGCGAGCTCGCGGCAGCCGCGTTCAAGAATAGCCCGCAAGCGATCACGCCTATTATCTTTTTCATTTCCTCTTTATTTATAGGTTTATTATTGCGCTTGAATCGTTACCGTCGCCTCGGGTAAGCCCTCGGCTATGGCTTTTAAGTGGATGTCGCCTTGTCCGCCCTTGTTCCGGATCACGACCAAGGCTTTTCCGTAGTAGGCTTGCCGTTTCGGTTTACGGAGGCTGTTCGGATCGTTCGGATCTCCGTTATCCGTTCCGGCGATCTCACCCGGGCCCTCCACGAAGAAACGGATCAATGGAGTAGCGTCGGGAACCCGGTTACCATCGATATCGCATACATCTACGGTTACAAACGATAGGTCCGAGCCATCCGCTTGGATGACGCTACGATCCGGTGTCAAGACCAAACGGGCCGGCTCTCCTGCCGTATGGATCTCTTTCACCAAGACCTCCTTACCCCCTAAGCGGGAGACGGCTTTCAAAGTTCCGGGCGTAAAAGGCATACGCCAAGAGACATGATAGGTACTGTCCGTTTTTTGTCGTACGCCTAGGCTCTTTCCGTTTAGGTATAGTTCCACCTCATCGGCATTGTTATAATAGGCCCAGATATCCACCGGTTCGCCTTCTTTCCAGTTCCAATGCGGGAAAATGTGCAATACGGGTTCATCCGTCCACTCGCTTTTATACATATAATATACATCCTTCGGGAAACCCGCCAGATCCACGATACCGAAGAAGCTGCTCCGGCTGGGCCACCAATAGGGGGTAGGCTCTCCCAAGTAATCGAAACCCGTCCAGACGAACAGGCCGGATACATGCGGAAGCGTCTTCACCAGATGCCAAGTCTTCTCGTGCGTAGAGCCCCAAGGTACATGGCAATTATCATAAGAGGAGCAAACATGCTCGGGAGCCTCGAAAGGCTTGTCCCACGATTCCGGACGGATATAAATATGATCGGACGGCATCTCATAATAGCCACGGGTCATCAAGGCCGAGGTAGATTCGCTCACGATCAGTTTCTTTCCGGGGAAATTCCGGAGAAACGGCTCAAGATATTGCTCATGGTAGTTGAAGCCCAGCACATCCAAGGCATCCGAGCGGAACAGATGATTCGCAGGGTTTACCTCGTTACAGCCGGCGGTAACGACCCGGGAGGTATCCAGCCGTTTCACGATAGCCGCCAGATGACGGGTGATCAAGGATTGACGGCTAAGGGTCGTATCCTTCAGCAAAGCGGGATCGATGGCATGGCCCGCATTCAAGATCAGGTTCGCCGCTTGCAGATCCAGCTCGGTAGCGTCGGCATGACTCCATTGCTCAAGTACCTCATTGCCTATACTCCACATGAAAACAGAGGCGTGATTCCGGTCACGCAAGATCTCGTCCGTCAAATCCCGCTCGTGCCACTCCGCGAAATACCGGGCGTAATCGTATGGAGACTTACGGCGTTCCCACATATCGAAAGACTCATCCTGTACCAGAAGGCCCATACGATCGCAAAGATCCAGCAACTCGGGTGCCGGAGCGTTATGGCTGGTACGGATTGCGTTCACACCCATCTCCTTCATGATCTGTAGCTGGCGCTCGATAGCCCGTGTATTCACGGCGGCACCCAGACAGCCTAAATCATGATGCAGGCAAACCCCTTTTATCTTCAAAGGCTTATCATTCAAATAAAAGCCGGTAGCGGAATCCCAACGGAACGAGCGAAGGCCGAATACCGTCTCGTAACGATCTACCACCTTACCAGCCACTTTCACTTCCGTGACGGCCGTGTAGAGCGAGGGAGAATCGGGACTCCAAAGCTTGGGATTTGGGATCGAGAACTGATGATCGACAGATGCCTCCCGCATACGGGCGTCGTAACAGGGCGTATACGGTACCCGTAATAGAGTTGTTACGGGTGCCGTAACAACTCTGTTACGGTCATCGTAAATAGAGGTAGAGATTTCGGCATCCCTATCCGCCTCCGAGCTATTCCTTATTCTCACCTCCAACGAGAAGGTAGCCTCCTCCGGCGAGATCCTCATGTCATGCACGAAAGTACCCCAGTTGTCCACATGTACCGGATTCACCTTTACTAACCATACGTTACGGTAGATACCGGAGCCTGAATACCAGCGGGAATTCGGTTGCTCGCTATTATCCGCCTTCACGACAATCACGTTCGGTTGGCTTCCATACCTCAAATAAGGCGTCAAGTCATAACGAAACGATACATAACCATTCGGGCGGAATCCCAGCGAATGACCATTGATCCAGACCTCGCTATTCCGGTAAACCCCGTCGAAATCAACATAAACAACCTTACCCCGATCCGTCTCCGGAAGGGTAAATGTCTTTCGATACCAACCAATCCCGCCCGGTAGCGCGCCGCCGCCCGGGGTAGACGGGTTATCGAGGGAGAAATCCCCCTCGATACTCCAATCATGCGGTAAAGATAAGATACGCCAAGTGGAATCATCGCTGTCCGGGGATGAATAATCCTGAACGCTATCCGACAAGGCAAACTTCCAATCGTCATTCCATGAGCTACGTTCACGCACCTGCTCCCCGGTGGGGGAACAGGCGGTGAGCAATAGGCCCAGAAGCCACGCAAGTGGCCGATTCATCAGTGGTATCATTAGTGATTATATAGTTTAATTGATACTACCCAGTTGTAGAGACGGGGCGTGCCCCGTCTCTACAACTAGAGGTTTACCTTGGTAAGATATTGTCACGTCCTTGCCAGCGGGGTTCTCCGGCGTGATGAGACGTACCGTGATCTGACGCTCGCGGATCATGCCCGGATAGTCGCCCTCCCGTGCGCCGATCGTGAGCGTTCGCCTCGCATCATCATAAACAAACGGGATGGTAGCGTAATTTCCTTTCTCGTAATCGTAGGTCACGCCATTATCCTCATATAAGGTGAAGGAGCCGTCGGCACCGGCGTAAACAGAGACGATTAAGTCTTTCTGTTCCTCTTTCGTAGACTGGATTACCTTTCCGGTCGGTACGATAGAGCCGGCTCTCACGAACAAAGGCATACGCTCATAAGGAGCATCCACATGTATTGTCGTCCCGCCTTGTATACGCTTGCCGTTGTAGTAATCGTACCAAATGCCTGACGGGAAATACACCTCACGGTCGCGAGCCTTATACTCATACACCGGGCATGCCATGAAGGCCGGGCCAAACATAAACTGGTCGTCTATATCGTAAGTCTTCTCATCGTCCGAATAATCCATCACCAAGGCACGCATGATCGTATAATCCTCAAAATGCGTCTTGGAGGCCAAGCTATAGATATACGGCATCAATTGATAGCGCAACTCGGTATAATACTTCATCGATTGGTACGTAGGCGATCCTTCCGGAGCGATATTATAGATCTCGCGGCAAGGATATTGCCCGTGGCTACGGAACAACGGACAGAAAGCTCCGAACTGATACCAACGGTTGTTCAACTCCCTCCATTCCCTCAAATCCTCGCTACCTTCCTTAGCGGCCATATAACGGTTCTCCACGCTGAAGCCACCGATATCCATCGTCCAGTAAGGAATACCGGACATGGCGAAGTTCAAGCCGGCGCTGATCTGCGCTTTCATATCTTCCCAGCGAGTACCGATATCGCCACTCCATGTAGCGGTAGAATAACGTTGCTGGCCGGCGAAACCGGAACGGGTCAATAGGAATACACGGTCATCCGGGTTTACGCTACGTTGTCCGTCGTAGATCGCCTCGGCGTTAGCCAAAGCGTAAGCGTTGAAGTATTTCGCAGAAGGGCCCAGATAAGTAGGTCCGCAAAGCGCCTTCCGGTATTCGATGTCCGTATTATCCTGTACGTTCGGCTCGGAAGCGTCCATCCACCAAGCGTCGATGCCCAAGGAATACAGATGCTCGTTCATCTGTCTCCAGAAAAGCTTGCGGGCCTCCGGGTTGTACGCGTCATAGAAAGAGCCGATATAACCCGGATAAATCCAGTCGCGGATACTATCCTTAATCGCCTGCTGATACATAGCACCCAGCGCATCCAACTCTTTATAATGCTCTGTCGTATAATAGAACTTCGGCCATACGGAGATCATGATACGGGCATCCTTATCGTGGATTTCCTGAATCATGCCTTTCGGGTCCGGGAAACGTTCCTTATCAAACTCGTGGCTACCCCATGCGTCTACCGGCCAATAGCTCCAATCCTGTACGATCACATCCAAGGGAACCTGCCGCCGGCGGTATTCGTTCAAGGCGGTCAATAGCTCCTCTTGCGTCTTATAACGCTCACGGCTCAACCAGAATCCCATCGCCCATCTCGGCATGATCTGGCTCTTGCCCGTAACCGTGCGGTAACCGCTGATCACCTTATCCATGGAAGACTCTCCGTTGATGAAGTAGTAATCGATATCATCCCCCATTTCCGACCAGAAAGCCAACCGCTCCCGCTCCTCCTCCGGTAGCGGAGATAATACCTTCAAGCCGATATAAGAGACATCGCCATCCGGCAACCATTCGATACGGATCGGATAGCGTTTGCCCTTTTCCAGATCGGCCGTAGCCTTGTAATCATTCGGGTTCCATGCCGCACGCCAACGTTCCGGGATGATCTCTTCATTATTCACAAATACCTTGGTATAACCGGCGTAATGTAGTTTGAAATGATAAGTACCCGTCTCTTTCGCCTCGATCTCGCCCTCCCAAGTAGCGGAAGCGCTCGGCTTCGGGAAGTCTGCCGGCAGGTTCTTGATGGTTTTCAGATTCTCATAATCTACCTTATCTTCATCCCGCTGGATTAAAACGGAATTCTTCGCCTTATCCGTATAGTAGGTAGCGGTCAACGCCCCTGCCCTCCCGTCTTTTCCGTATAGACCAAAGACATCGCCCAAATCGGCGTATGGACGCTTGTCGCCGAAACGGCTCAAGGAATAGTTATGCCAAAGTACACCATACCCTTTTGAGGAAACGATAAACGGCACGCTCACCTTCGTGTTATATTGGAAAAGCTCCTCGTTCTTGCCTTTGTAGTTGAACTCATCGCTCTGATGCTGTCCTAGGCCGTAAAGCCCTTCCTCGTCCTCGCTCTCAAATACCTGACGTAAGGTATAACCTTTGGTTCCTTCCACCTCGATCGGCGTAAATTCCTTGCCTCCGTTTGTCTTCTCACGAAGGATCGTGTGTCCGTTGGCGTCGGTAAAGCGAACCTCTCCGGTCTCCCGTGAAAGACGGGCCTGTGTGGTTTGCGTACTTACGATGATCGTATCCCCCGAGGTCGTTATCTGAAACGATGGGGCGGGTAACGATTTCGTGTCCTTGATCAAGTTCACTTGGTTGGAAAACTTACCATCCGGAGAGGCGATTACCCGGATAATATCATCAGAGATTACTTCCAATTTAACAGCCTTCGCCTGTCCGGAACGGATATCGGCGACCAAGCCATTCTCGACCTTCCGGTAAGCGGAATCAGTCATGCAGGAAGTCAGCAGGGAAAGCCCTAACGTGAATACCGCAATGTGTTGTTTCATATTCTATAGATTCTTTAATTATTTCCGATCAGCAATGAGTCCGAACAGGTTTTTCCATACAAGAAAAATGGTTCTTCATTCGTTGGCAAAATTAAAGGGTTCGCGGCGGACAGGAAGCCATAAATGTTTTGGGTTACGGGGAGAACCGTAAAAAGGTAGGGGAAGAATGTTTATTTTAAGGGGATATTTTGTTATATCCCCTAATTACGTGGCATTTATTTAGAAAAAGTTTATTTATGATAGTCAGAGGGAAGCCTTCCGAACTCATCCTTAAAATACTTCCGGAATAACTTCACATCATTGAAACCGCACTCCAGCGCGACCTCGTTGACCCGCATCTGGCTCTTCTCCAATAACTGCGCCGCACGCTTCAAGCGCACCGTACGGATCAACTCCACCGGAGTCTTACCCGTGATGGAAAGGCATTTCTTGTAGAAGTTCACACGACTCATGCCCATCTCCCGGCTCAACCGTTCTACAGACAACTCCGGATTGGCGATCTGCTCCTCGATATAGCCGATGGCCTTACGCATCAACTCCTCATCCATGGAGCTAGCTTGTACCTCCGTCAAGGCGATGCCCATGGTAGAGGACTGCATAAAGGCCTTTTGCATCTTCTTCTTCATCTCGATCAAATGCCGCACCTTCAAGAGAAGCATCTCCATATTGAATGGCTTGCTGATATAATCATCCGCACCGGCTTCCAGACCGACCAGTTGGCTATCTTTAGCGGACTTTGCCGTCAGTAGGATCACCGGAATGTGGGAAGTCCGGATGTCTCCCTTGATCCGGCGGCATAAAGTGATACCGTCGGTGATAGGCATCATCACGTCGCTGATCACCATATCCGGCAGCTCCTCCGGAATGAGCTTCCACGCATCTTCTCCATCCGCCGCCGTGAGTACCGAATAAACGCCACTCAAGCTTAACTTCATAAATTCCCGGAAATCCGTGTTATCGTCTACGACCAGCAACGTAGGTCTTTCCGCCGGAGACGCATCCTTATCAGCGATCTCCGCATGCTCCTCAACCGGAGGCAAGATATCCCCTTCGGCAATTCCTTCCGGAGCCGAGATAATATCTTGGTTGTCCAAGGGGATCACCGGCAGCGTAACCGTAAACGTACTACCCGCTCCCGGCTCGCTTTTCACGGTTATCGTCCCATGATGCATCCGCACGAATTCCCGGCATAGGTGCAGGCCGATACCCGTACCTACCACGGGATTTCCCTTATCCGGGGAAGCCACCTGATAAAAGCGATCGAAGATAGCTCCTTGTTTATCCGCAGGAATACCGATACCGCTATCCGACACCTCGATAACCAGTTTGTTCTCTCCCTCCTTCTCCAACCGCAAGCTAAGCGTCACCGAGATAGTACCTCCCTCCGGCGTAAACTTAAAAGCGTTACTCAGTAGATTAGAGACGATCTTGAAGACCTTATCCGTGTCAAACTTCATCGGGAGAGACGTGAAGACCGAGGAGAAAGAGAAATGAATCCGCTTTTGCTCCGAAAGCTCCTTGAAGGAATAAGCCACGTCACGCACGAACGGGACAATATCGCCGGTAGACAAGACCAAGCTATCCCCTTGCATATCGATCTTGCGGAAATCCAATAACTGGTTCACCAATTTAAGCAACCGGTCGGCGTTCCGGTAGATCAACTTCAATATTTGCTGGGATTCCATGTCTTTCTCCGTTTTCATCAACTTCTCCAAAGGAGTCATGATCAATGTTAGCGGCGTACGGAACTCATGGCTTACGTTCGTAAAGAAACGAAGCTTCATCTCGTCCACCTCATGCTGCTGACGCACAGTAGCCCGTTCTTGCTCCTCCTCCAACTTCTTTTGCTGGATACGGAAAATAAAACGTATCACGCCATACGCCAATAATATACCAGCTATGATATACAACGCTATTGCCCATCCGGTAGCCCAGAACGGAGGCAAGATCGTGATCTGCAAGCTCGTGATCTCCTTGCTCCAAATCCGGTCGTTATTCATCGCCTTTACCTTGAAAGTGTAAGTTCCCGGGTTCAAGTTCGTATAGGTAATACGACGTTCCAAGGCGCTTACGGTAGTCCATTCCGAGTCGAAGCCCTCCATCTTAAAAGCATATTTATTCTTCAAAGGAAGGAAATAGCAACAAGAAGAGATGGTAAAGGAGAAATTACGTTCCGTATAATTCAGTTTCAATTGCTTGGTACAGGTGATATCTTTATCCAAAATCACATGCCCGTCATACGCCTCTCTCGCCGTTATCGGGACATTATTCACCATAAGTCCGGTTATCACCGCCGGTGGAGCATAGCTATTATAACGTATCCGGGCAGGATCAACGAAGGTAAGACCGTTTGTCCCGCCAAACGCCAACTCACCCGTTTCCAGTCCGCAAGCGCTATTCACGTTAAACACACGTCCTTGAACGCCCTCATTCTCATCATAGCTATTCCAATCGAACGTATAATTATTATCCGTATCCCGATTCGGAACGATATTCAATAAGCCGTTCTTCGTTCCCACCCAAACCGTATGATATTTATCCTCCAAGATAGACATGATGCTGTTATCCGGTAATCCGGAAGAATGGTTCAACCGATACATCTTATCATTCAACCTATCATATATATGTAGCCCATGATTACTCCCGATCCATACCCATTGGCGGCTATCACAAAATACGACATTGATGATTTGATCCTCAAACACGGAACGTCCATCCTTCGTGCCGTTAAAAGAAGTAACAGCCCCCGTCTCCGGGTTGATCCAGTTCACTCCTAAAGAAGTTCCAACGACAATATTCCCCTTCTCATCCCCGGAAAGGCTATATACGATATCCGAGTTAATCGCATTCTCCTTATCCCCCATGCGATAATACGTCCATTTCCCGGTAGATTGATCCAAGCAATCCAGGCCGCCTTCCAACGTACCGATCCACAAACGATTCTTGGCATCGACATACAAACTATACACGCTATTATTGGATAAGCCGTCCTTACTGCCCGGGATATCCCGATAATGCTTGAAACGTTTCCCGTCAAAACCGGTCAACCCCTCCATATAAGTACCCAGCCATAACTTGCCATCCAAATCTTTCGCCATACTAATCACGACATCGCCGGAGATAGCGTTCTCGCTTTCCCGCCCCGCCCGGTAGCGGACATACTCCCCGGTTTCCCGATCGTAACGTAATAGGCCGTTTCCGCTAGTACCGATCCACAGATCCCCTTCTTTATCTTCTACGATACAATTAAAGTCATTGTTAAAGATATCCCGCATCAACTCCAAAGGGTACCGGATAGTCTGGAATTTAAAAATGCTCTCATGATAATAGTTGATGCCGTTTTTATAAGTGCCGGCCCACATAATCCCCGTATCATCCCGATACAAGCAGATCACGCTATTCTGGCTCAAACTCGTTTGGTTAAACGGGTTATTTCGTATATAACGCATCCGGTCCAGACGTTTATCCAAGATATTGATACCGCCATGATCGGTAGCGATCCAGATATTACCGTTCATATCCTCCGCCACGTCACGCACCATTATAGAGGATAAAGCGACCGGGGTTTCGGTCGTATAATGTTTCCACTCCTTGCTTTTGGGATTTAGGCGAAAGAGACCTCTACTATATCCGGGATTTAAGAAAAACCACAGATCCCCGTCACTATCGGCGAACACATAGAATAACTGGGCATTCGCATATTGAGTCAGATACTCATCCCGATAGACAGGTTCTCCGGATGCCTTATCGATCCCCTCTACCACTCCCGAGGTATGGACTACATATAGACGATCGCCCACGTCACTCATATCACAAACCCGGCCATCCTCTTTATTTAGCGGATACGAATAAATTTTTCCCCTCGCTTGATCATAACGGCAAAATTCATTCGTATAGGTAGCGAAATAGAGTTGTTTATCATTGTCGACAAATATCTTAGCGGGAGGATTCTCTAGACGTAAGCTATCTAATATTTCCTTCTCCGGAATAAAACGGTCATTACCGGGCTCATATACGCAAAGTTGGTTCGTATTATAGGTAATCCAAATACGCCCATCGGCGGTTTCTTGAAGCTCGGAGACATGCTCCTCCCTAAAAGGCAACCCGCTTTCCTTGTATTTATAATGCTTAAACTCATACCCATCAAAACGGTTCACCCCAGAAGTGGTACCCAACCACATAAACCCCTTCCGGTCTTTCAGGATACAAGTGATCTCATTGGAAGACAGACCGTCCTGTACTCCCAGACGATTGAAAAGAATATCTTCCGCCGCAAGTCCGGACCCCAATATTCCCCAAGACAGGATCATTATGATACAGAGTAGAGTTTTCGTTTTCATACTTAGCAAATATAGATATTTCCCGAGAACGAACCAAACCAACCGGTATCTAATTCTGCTGCAATGCGGGTTGCAGTAAACATACACGTAAAGTATCCATATATAAGAACATGATTATTAAAAATTATCCCGTACATTTGTCTTTCGATTGGAATTGAAACGAATAAGGCGCAATGATTGTTGTAAGAGATTTTGACAGACTGAAAGGAAAGGAACTGGTGGCTACGATCGGATTTTTCGATGGTGTGCATCTAGGACACCGTTTCTTAATCGACGAGATGAAAGAGATTGCCAAAGCACGTAACCTGCCATCGGCCGTAATCACCTTCCCGGAACATCCCCGGGCTGTATTGCATGCGGATTACCAACCGAAGCTATTAAATTCTTTCGAGGAAAAGTTACAGCAATTAGAGACTACCGGAGTAGATTATTGCATCGTATTGGATTTTACGATCGAGCTATCCCGGCTCTCGGCCAAGGAATTCATTACCTCTATTTTAGCGAAGAGCCTGCATGTAAAGACCTTATTGATCGGATATGACCATCGTTTCGGGCACGATCGGACGGATGGCTTCGAGCAATATGTCGTTTATGGCACCGAATGTGGTATCGAGGTGCTAAAGGCATCTCCCTATGACGAAGGGAATACGGCCGTCAGCTCTTCCGAGATCCGGAAATTACTTCAAGCCGGAAATGTAGCGGAAGCCGCTTATTTACTGACCTATCCCTATCAATTGCTGGGCCATATCGTCAGCGGCTATAAAGTGGGACGCACGCTAGGATTTCCCACGGCGAATATACGGGTAGATGAGCCTTTTAAAGTCATTCCGGGTATTGGCGTATATGCCGTATGGGTGGAGGTGGAAGGCGAACGATATAAGGGAATGCTTTATATCGGTGACCGTCCGACACTCAATAATGGGAAGGACATATCCATGGAGGTCAACATTCTGGATTTCTCCGGAGATATCTACAATGATAGTATTCGTGTCTCATTCGTTCAATACGTACGCGGAGACATCAAATTCGATTCCTTAGAAGAATTGAAAGCCCAACTGGAGAAAGACAGATGCACCGTAAATAATTTATTATAATATGGAAAGATATTACGAAGCGATTGATTTATTAAAAGGCATGATCTCCCGTCCGTCTTTCAGCCGGGACGAGACCGCCGTAGCGGATTTCCTGCAAGCAGAATGGCAAAAGGCCGGACAAAAGGTGTTCCGCAAAGGCAACAACCTGTGGATCATCGCCCCGGATTTCGATTTCGGTAAACCGACCCTTTTACTCAACTCCCATATAGACACCGTCAAGCCCGCTTCCGGTTGGACCAAAGACCCGTTCACTCCCGAAGAGACCGAGGATGATCAATTATATGGACTGGGCAGTAACGATGCCGGGGCGAGCGTAGTCTCCCTCTATGAAGCCTTCTGCATCTTAAGCGAGAAAGAGCAACCTTATAATCTAATCTTCCTCGCGTCTTGTGAGGAAGAGGTATCCGGGAAGAATGGCATTGAAAGCGCATTGGCCGAGCTTCCTCCTATCTCCTTCGCTGTCGTAGGTGAACCCACGGGTATGCAACCCGCCGTAGCCGAGAAAGGGTTAATGGTACTGGATTGCACCGCTATCGGAAAGGCCGGACATGCCGCACGTAATGAGGGCATCAATGCCATCACTTTAGCGATGAAGGATATAGAATGGTTCAGCACCTATCAATTCCCGGAGAAAAGCGACTTCCTCGGACCGGTGAAAATGACTGTCACCATCATCCATGCCGGTACGCAACACAATGTCGTTCCCGATAAATGCGAATTCACGGTAGATATCCGCACCAACGAATTTTATACGAACGAACAGTTATTCGAGCTAATCAAGGAAAAGGTTCATTGTGAGATCAAGGCCCGCAGCTTCCGCCTTAGCTCCACCCGCACGGATCTGGATCATCCTTTTGTGCGACGGGCGATCTTGATGGGAAAAGAGCCTTTCGGCTCTCCTACGCTTAGCGACCAAGCCTTGATGCGTTTCCCCTCCGTAAAGATAGGGCCGGGAAACTCGGCACGTTCCCATTCCGCGGACGAATACATCAAGGGACCGGAGATCCGGGAAGCGATCGATACCTATGTAAGGTTACTGAATGGATTACAACTATAGCTTATGTTAAAAAAGATACTGGGGACAATAGGCTCGCGTTATCTGATAGCCTTCCTTAACCTAGCGCTGATCTTCATCAACGCAAAGGTACTGGGAATCGAGGGCGTGGGGATGATCGGGTTGATCGTGGCCTCGGTAAATATAGCGGTAATCGTCAACGGGATTTTATGCGGGAATACGATTGTCTATTTCATGAACCGTTACTCCATGCGGACAATTTTCCTTCCCGCATATCTGTGGACACCTATCGGCTCTTCCCTAGCTTGCGGCTTCATGTATCTTACCGGGCTTTTACCCACCGGCTATCGGCTGGATATCTTCTTGTTGGCGATCTTGAGCTCTACGGTAAACGCCAATGCCCGCTTCTTGTTGGGTAAAGACAATATCAAAGGGTTTAATCTCACGTTTATATTGCAAGGAGGACTGCTATTTTTCGTCTTACTCTATTTCTATTATATATTGAAGCGCCCGGACGTACGGTCGTATGTCTGGGGATTATATGTCACGAACGGCATAGCCTTTATTGCCAGCCTATCGATGCTTGTTCCTTATTTCTTAAAGGAGACATCCCGGTCTTCCGGCAAATCACTCTACGGTCTATTAAAAGAAATGTTTGCCTACGGCCTGTGGGCCGGTGCGGACGGGTTGGCGGAAACCTGTACTACCCGACTCAATTATTTCTTGATACAACGTTTCGCCGGGTTGGGAAGCGTAGGCTTGCTAGATGCTGGGACCAAGATCTCCGAGAGTGTATGGAATATTAGTCGCAGCGTAAGTTTCATCGAATACAGTAGCGTGGCCAAGACCTCAGAGGCAACGGAACAAAAACGTATTACCTTACAGCTTTTCAAATTGACCTTTTGCGCTTTAGCCCTCGTGATGGGATGTATCCTATTGGTACCGGAATGGATATATACGGATTATCTTTTCAGCGCCGAGTTCAAAGGCATACGTAAAGTGATAGGCGGATTATCGATCGGAATCGTAGCGTTAGGCTGCAACAGCATCATCAGCCATTATTTCATCGGCAGCGGAAAGATCCGGTACAGTACGGCAAGCTCGTGCGTAGGGCTTATTGCCTTATTAATCTCCGGCTTTTTACTCATCCCGTCTTACGGGGTCGTAGGTTCCGCTATCACGACCAGTATCGCCTTTACCTCTATGCTGGTTTTCTCATTGACGGTCTTCTCCCGGCAAACACTTACACGCTGGAATGAGTTCCTTCCGAACAAAAAAGACTTCCAAGCTTGCAGAATTCATATACAAAAATCCTTGTAATTCTATCACGAATTTTATCGATAACGCCATCAAGTTCACGGAAAAGGGGACAATTACGCTTGAAATGATTTCGTGCAAGATACAGGTCTCGGGTTATCAAAACATGGACTGTACCTTATAAACAAACTCCATCCAAACCCAATAACGGATCGCTTTTCCTAAGAACATGGAGATCGCCACGACCCATATATTAGCCCGCAAGAAACCTAGAGCGACAGCGATAAAATCACCGATACCGGGAAGAAAAACAAAGAAGCCCATCCAAGAGCCTTTTCCCTTGATCCAATCCTGCACCTTCTGTAGTTTTACCGGATCGAGTTTGAGGTATTTCTCGATCCACTCTACCTTTCCCAGCATCCCCAGCCAATAGCAGCTCATTCCACCTAAGAAATTACCAAGCGTAGCAGCGATCATGCAAGGCCAATATGCCGAACCCGCCAATAATACACCCGTCAATACGACCTCGCTGCTAAACGGTAAGATCGTGGCCGCTAAGAAAGAGGCGATAAACACCCCGATATACCCGTAGGCTATAAGAAATTCCATATACGTATCATTAATAATGCGATAAACATAACTACCGAGAAATGGAACAGCCAAAAGATATATTTCCCCCGGTTCACCGTAAAAAAATGGGCGATCAAGATAGACGCCGGTACACAGGCCATTTCCAGAAATTCCTCGGACGACTGCTCATAGATAAAGAACAATCCAAACGACCAAATGGCCATGACAATCAGAAAAGAAAGAAACTGACGAGTACGCAAATTATCCTCATACTCATGTGTAACGATGTTTAATGAGGCAATGATCGTTAATCCCGCCACTAAAACAATCTGTATCCAATCTATAATTCCCGTCCCTAGTACCGCAAGGAAACGGATCTTGAATAAGGAGGTGAAAGGTATGGTAAATGCCGTGAAATCCCATTCCCAGACACACCATCCGAAAACAAACCAATAAACCGTCAAGATTCCGAACAAGGAAGCGACAAATGTCCGGATATTCAATGTCCTGAAATTATACATCCCCAACCAAAACAGCGGCAAGAACCAAAGGATGTGTATCCACAACAGACTTCCGATACTGATAATCAAGGATGCGTTATAAGCCTTATCCGTAGCGTCCGGGTCATGATAAGAGGTAAATAACTGATAAAGGGCCAATATCAAACAAAACACCCCGACAGATGTTGATTTCAAGGGAAAGAAATCCGGGTTTGTACTTGTCAACAAGGCATAGAAGAGAAAGGGAAGCAATGTCTTCTCACGAATCAACATCAACGCATAGTTTACCCGATGCACCAGAAACGCACCACCGGCCATCAGCAAAAAACCGATCAAATAGGTAAACAACTTACCCGGAAGAACCAGACAAAGGGCATTCCATAAAGGAGGAGCCGTCACCTCTCCATACACGGGATAGCCTACCGAATCCACATACCCCACGATCCAACAAAAAATACAAGCGCAAAGCATGTACAAATGGGTCATAGGTGTCGCTATAGTATATCTACGTCCGTAATATGAAGTTGTTCCTCTTGCCATATACCTTATTCTTTCATATTCACATCCTAAAGGAATGAAATAAGTGGCAAAGGTATGAAAATATAACAAGTAAACTGCATCGGCCAACAAAGTTTACTAACCTTGTCATTTCAATTAACTGATTTGGCCGATGCAGCTAACAGACTTGGTCAATGCAGCCAACTGCAAATTAGCTATGTCTTTTTACCATATCACTTAAATATTATATTTACATTTGAAAAATATTCTCACAGAGCGTTGCATTGTTCAAAAAGAAACGTATATTTGTGTTGTCTGGCTAAAGAGCGGTCAGAAAAATAAAAAGAAAGCGTTTTTTGCTTTATCCTTGGTTCGAAGTCTGGAAAATTTCAAGCAAGGAGGATGAAGACAATGTAGCGCTCATTCTGTTAGTGCATGTACACGGCAAGCATTCGCTATGCCAATACATAACTTTACAGCGTGGGAATATTGTTTACTTATTCATCCTTGCAAGGTATTTCCAGACACCCGAATCAGATGAATAGAAAACAAGTCTCACGCTTACTTTGTTTTAAACCTAAAAATTTATATTACCCATAGGAGACAGAGGGAACTTTATTCAGGAAAGGACTTATGGGTACACAACGTCGGTGTTATGAGATCCAAGCCAACGTATCCCACTTGTAATTCAGGATCAAGAGGTACTCCCTCTAACAATTCATGTAAACAATTGCTCAAAGCCCTCACGGCTACTTTGTTAACGTTAAGAATAAGCCCTTAAACGTATGTTAAATTGATTATTTATGAGCAAGATTTAATATAGAGAAAACCATATAAAAGCGCTTAGATTCAAAATCTTTCTTACTATGCAACTCTAATGTAATCTACTTGTCACATGAATAGTCGTACTTTGTAATAGCTAAAAATTAAAACGATTTATGAAAAATTGCAAACATGTAGTCCCTATTCTGGGAGCCTTTTGCTTGATGGCATCTTTATCCTTTATGCCAAAGGAAGCTTGGGCAGAGTCTTCATTAGCACCTATCAGCCAGCAACAAGGCAGTTATCAGTTAACCGGTACCATCCTCGATGGAATGGGTGAACCTGTAATTGGAGCCAATGTATTGGTAAAAGGAACAACGAATGGAGTAGTAACAGACTTAAATGGAAAGTTCAGTTTACAAGTAAAGCCAAACGACATTCTACAAATCAGTTATATCGGTTATAATTCACAAGAAGTGGCAGTCAAAGGCCAACATACACTTAATATTACCCTGAAAGAAGATGTGGAATCTTTAGATGAGGTAGTGGTAGTTGGTTATGGGACAATGAAGAAGAAAGACCTAACCGGCTCTGTGAGTAGCGTGAAGGCAGATGAGCTGACAGCCTTTACCGTAGCCAACCCAGTACAGGCTTTACAAGGAAGAGTTCCCGGCGTAGTACTCTCCCAAAATACAGGTGATCCTTCCGGAGACTATTCTATTAGGATACGTGGAGTAAACTCTATCAAAGGTGACAACTCACCCCTATACATTATCGATGGTATTCCTGCCAGCACAGCCTCTATCAATACCTATGATATTGAATCTATGGAAATTTTGAAAGACGCATCCGCTACTGCCATCTATGGTTCACGTGGTGCTAATGGTGTCGTGATGATCACGACCAAGAAAGGGAAAAGTGGAAAAGCGAAAGTCTCATACGATTTTGAATATGGATTCCAAAAGCAAATCAAGAAACTGGATTTGATGGATGCCCAAGAGTGGGCCCGTTTTTATAACGAATACCTTGTAAACGCAGAGATACTGGAAACCGCTCCCTTTAGTGAAGCTGACATAACCGCCATGGGGAAAGGTATGGACTGGCAAAAAGAGTTCTTTCAAAATGCTCCCATTATGAATCATAACATCAATGTATCTGGAGGTACCGATGACCTAAAATATTTTGTCAGTGGCTCTGCCATGACTAAAGATGGTTTGATCCCGAACAGTTATTATAACAAGTACAATTTGCGTAGTAGTTTGGATATGACTATGAGCAAGATGATAACCGCTTCCGTCAGTATGGGCTACAGTATGATTAACCAGATGAACCAGTCTGATGGAGGTGGTAATGGCGGTTCATCTATGATTGGTGCTGCTTACTCCGCCTCACCAAACTTTTATCCTTATGATGAGAATGGAGATTATAAAGATCTACGCTCTTGGTACAGCTGGTCTAGCCATGAGATCAAGAACCCTTTATGTATGGCTTATGAGTCCACTTATAAAACCGTGACAAATCTGACCAACATCAACGCCGCCTTGAACTTCAATCCGATTAAAGGCTTAAGCATACGGACCAGTTTCGGATTGGAAGGATCTGATGCCCGCTACGATGGTTACACCACCAAAAAGTATATTTACAAAAATAATACTGCCGATGTCAACCACAAGCGTAGTACGAACATCATTAACGAAGATATCGTGACCTACGATTTTTCGTTAAACAACATCCACAGTTTTAACGTAATGGGCGGCTTTACTTACCAACAAAATGTTTACAAATCGATCGCAGCCTCAGGCAACACTTTCTTGAGTGACGTTCAAGAAACGAACAACCTGTCATCAGCAGGAACAGCCAACACACCAAGTACAAACTACAGCAAATGGGTCTTGATGTCTTATCTTGGGCGTATCAACTATAGTTTATTAGGACGTTACCTCGTAACAGCCAGTTTCCGTGCTGATGGATCAAGCCGCTATTCGGAAGGATCAAGATGGGGATATTTCCCTTCTGGTGCTGTGGCATGGCGTGTGTCTGAAGAGCCTTTCATGAAAGAATTTGAAAGTATTTCAAACATGAAGTTGCGTGTTGGCTATGGAAAGACAGGCTCAACAGCTATTGATCCCTACATGACACAAAATCTACTAACCACAGGTAAGACTGCTACTGGAAGCGAGAACGTACCTTACTACTCACCCAGCAGTACCTATCCAGAAGATCTGAAATGGGAGACGACCTCGCAATGGGATGCCGGCGTGGATTTGGGATTCTTTAAACAACGTCTACGTATTACCGCAGACTACTATTATAAGAAAACCACGGATCTACTGAATACAGTATCACTTCCTTCATCATCCGGTTACAAGTCCACCGTACGTAACATCGGTAGTATAAGCAATCAAGGCGTCGAATTATTGATCGAGGGTGATGTGGTACAAAACAAGGACTTTGGCTTAACCTTACAGTTCAATATAGCTCATAATAAGAATCGCGTCGAAGAATTAGCTGATGGTAAAGATATCCTTGGCACAACTTATAGCAACTATGGATCTGGTTCCATCACAATTATCCGTGAAGGTGAGCCATTAGGAGCTTTCTATGTCTACAAAGACACTGGTTTAGACGAGAACGGTTCTTTATCTTATGAGGATATGAACGGAGATGGCCAGTACACCGATACGGAAGACCGTTACATCGCAGGTTCTCCTTTCCCTGATTTTACATATGGTTTGAACTGTGGTATCCGCTATAAGAACTGGGACTTCAACTTCTTTTTACAAGGCAGTCAAGGTAACGACGTGTTTAACTTGAGTGAGATGCGAAACTACAGCTATGGCCAAGGCATGAATATTGAGCGTAAAGTATACTACGAGAGTTGGCGAGAAGGTCAAGACAACAGTCATGCTGCCTATCCCAAGATCAATGCCGTTGGTTCACTGAAATACTCTGACCGCTTTATCGAGAATGGTTCCTATCTGCGTCTAAAAAACATCAGTTTAGCTTACAATCTGCCATGTGACAAGTGGGCTACCAAAAATTGGCTAAACGGTATTCGTATCTTCGTTAGCGCACAGAACTGGTTGACATTAACGAAGTATAAAGGTGTAGATCCTGAAGTTAGCTCAAAAGGCAGCGACGTGAATGCAGGTATAGACCATTTGACTTATCCAAACAGTAAAACCCTTTCCATGGGTGTGAGTGTTAAATTTTAAAATAAGCGAAAACAATGAGACATCTAATAATAATAAGCGCAATGGCCGGAGTTACTCTACTAACAGCTTGTGACAACGCCTTAAATGAGACCGATTATACTTATTCGATCTCAAGCGAGACATTTTATAATACTGTAGAAGAAGCAAATGCTGCGGTATTAGCACCGTTAGACGCAATGCGGTCAGCCTATAATTCAAACTTCTTCGCCACATTAGAGATCAATACAGAATATTGTTATCCAAAAGGAGTTTATCAAACATACAAACAATACAATGGCTTTGTGAACGCAACACATATGAACCGGAGTGATTCAAACTGGCAGAGCCTCTATAAGGCTATTATGTTCTGTAACACCGCTATCGAGCGGATACCTAACGCTACAAAGATGACCGAAGAGGAAAAGGTGGCCTATCTGGGAGAGTTACGCTTTTTACGAGGCTTCAACTACTTTAATCTCGTGAAATACTGGGGTGGTGTACCTTTGAAAACAGATAAAAATATCACAGAGTGGAATATTCCCAAGAGTAGCAAAGAAGAAGTATACAACTTCATAATCGAAGATTTAAAATATGCTTTAGATAATTGTCCTGACAAAAAACGTTATTTGGCTACTCCAGATAAAAATACCGTACGGGTCTGCCTAGCAGATGTATATATGCATACAGGAGATTATATCGAGGCAAAAAAGCTAAGTGGAGAAGTGGTGAACAGTGGTACATACCAATTAGTACAAGTTGCGGAACCACGTGACTTTGACAAGGTATTTGGCGCAGACTTGACCACCTCTACAGAGGAGATATTCTACATCAAGACTTCACGTATTGATGGTAAGACATGGGACTACCTATCCTATACCTCACATCCAAAGTATGAGTTCGTTCCCGGTAAAACCATGTTAAATGGTAACGGCTATTACACGCACTATACAGACCTGCGTAACCATATCATCAAGAGCTGGGACATGAATGACCTACGTTACGGTATGAACATAGGTTTTTATGTATTCGGCAAAGACGCTTACGGTGAATATACTTGTCTACTCACAAAATATACGGATCCGAACGCACAAGGTAATGGCGCAAATGTATCTATTCCTTTGATCCGCTATACAGATGCTATGCTGATCTACAGTGAGGCTTGTGCCCGTGTTGCCAATGCCCCAACTACGGAATCCATTGAAATGTTAAACCAATTGCGCCGACGTGCCTATGGCAAAGATCCTAAAGTACCTAATGCTGAACTGGACTATAAGTTGAGTGATTACGCCAGTATGACCGCTTATATGGATTTACTATTAAAAGAAGAGACTTATGAACACTTCAATGAGGCAAAGCACTGGGACTTCATAGTCCGTCAAGGTCGTGCTCAAGAACTGGTAGGTAAGTACTTTAATGTGGAGACCGGTGAATATACACAGATTCAAGAACGTCATTATTTATGGAAAATACCAGACAGCGAATTCAATTATAACAAAGCAATGGATCAAGTTAAAGATCAGAATCCGGGTTATACCAGCTCCAATTAAAAAAGAAAAAGATAAATTTGTAACAAACCAGTCCCGGGTTACTTACGCCCGGGACAAAACAAATCAGATATATTATGAACAGAAACAAATTTTTAAAGACATTATCCGCAGTCTGCATCTCCACTCTCTTAATCTCTTGCGGACAAAAAAAAGAACAGAAACCATTACGTCTACTCTACTGGAATATACAAAACGGTATGTGGTGTGGACAAGATGATAATTACGAGAAATTCACGACTTGGGTAAAACAACAAGATCCTGATATTTGCGTATGGTGTGAGGCTCAAAGCATCTATAAAAATGGTACCGCGGATCCTTTGGATTCCCAAGAACGTTTTCTGGTAGATAATTGGGGAGTATTAGCCAAACGGTACGGACACCCTTACTGGTACATAGGCGGACATCGGGATAATTACCCGCAGGTCATCACCTCTAAGTATCCGATCGAAAATATAAAAAAAATAATAGGTGAGGAGCCAAACCAAGTAGTAACCCACGGTGCCGGTTGGGCAAAGATCATTGTAGACGAAAAGGTTTTAAATATAGTAACACTACACACATGGCCACAACAATGGGCTTTTCGCACTGAAGACCAAGAAGCAAGTAAAGCTGAAAACGGTGGTGATAAATACCGTCGCATGGAAATAGAGTATATTTGTAAGCACACCATTGGTACTAGCACGAATGCTACCAACGAATATTGGATGATGATGGGTGACTTCAACAGCCGCAATCGCACAGACAACGCCATCTATCGATATCCGGAAGATAGTCCTAAGTTTTTGACGCAAGACTATATCGCTCAAGAAACACCTTATGTAGATGTCATCGCTAAGAAGTATCCAAATGAATTTAAGACAACAACCGGTAAAGAAGCCCGCATTGATTACGTATATTGTACACAGCCTTTGTTTGACATAATCCAGTATGCAGACGTAATTACAGATGAGTACACGAAGCCTGTACGTGACCCGAAAGAGCTATCTAATTTCTGGTGGCCATCCGATCATCGTCCGATTATTATTGATTTTGATCTGAGTAAATTAAAATAATACTATCAATAATCTTACCCAAGCTTACAAACTTTAATGTAAACTTGGGTAAGTATAAGCTACTTATTTAACGATCTGATACGAACCCGCACGATACTCGTGAGCTTGGCTTTCGCCCGGAAGTGTCACGAGAGCGACCGCTCCTTCGGGAATGGCGAAATCCCAAATCCACTGGTCTCCCTCATACTTCCAAGAGCTCTTGATAATTCCTGCCGCCGAATTGTACTCCGCGTTTACGAACTCCAGACGCTTATCGGGAATCGGCTTCATGATAATGCGCTTGAATCCTGGCTCCGACGTATCCGCAGAGATACCAGCCATGGTCTCCCACATCCATTCACATACACATCCATAGGCATAGTGATTAAAGCTGTTCATGCCTTGCGGTCCCATGCCTTTATCAAGCATATAGCTATTCCAACGCTCCCAAATCGTTGTCGCCCCATTATCTACCGAATACAGCCAACTCGGATTCTTGCGCTGGAAAAGAAGCTCGTAAGCGATATCACTCATTCCATTCTCCGTAAGCGTAGGCATCAGGATGGAAGTACCCAAGAAACCTGTCTGAAGGCAATTGCCATGCTCGGCGAAGTTGTCACGCAGTCGTTTCATCATGTTCTCCTTGGCTACCCCTTCGACCAGCTTGTTCTTCAAGGCGAATAGGGCAGGCGTCTGCATGGTATTGAATATCGCCGTCTTAAATTCTCCGTCGGCATTCAGGAATTTATCCAATATATACTGTTTCGCTTGAGCAGCCATCGCTTCGTATTTCGCGGCATCCCGTCCTGTCGCACGAGCCATATCGCTCATCATTCCGGCATCTATAAGCCAGTAATTCGCACTTAGATAATTCCAATAATCATAGGCTTCCGGAAGCGTTCCGGATCCATCCTTCGCTGTATGTCTGCCGCTGCAACTCTCAAGCGGCTCGTAACTGAGCCAGTCGGCCCACTGGTAATTGCCATTCTCCGCGCTGAGGGCATGATGGTCATACTTGGTCTCGTTGATATGATTGAGATATTTCTCCATCGCCGCCCAGTTCTCATCGATAATCTGAGTGTCACCAAATTGCTTCCAGACAACCCAAGGCACGATAACTCCCGCGTCCGACCAGCCCAAGCGGTTCATATCAGTAGGAGACGCACCGTATTGAGCCAATGGAGCGACACCGGGATACGCACCGGTTGGTGATTGTGTGTCACGCATATCACGCATCCATTTATGGAAGAAATCAGCGGTATTGGCAAAGAAAGTACCAGTCTCAGCAAATACCTGCGTGTCGGCGGTCCATCCCAGCCGTTCGTTGCGCTGCGGACAGTCGGTAGGAACCGAGAGGTAGTTGGAACGTTGTCCCCATAGGGTATTTGAAATCAACTGATTGACTAGTTTGTTGCCGGTCGTTATTGATCCGGTCTCCATCTGTTGGGTAATCGAGGAGACAGGAATCGACTGGATCGACCGGATACGTACCTCCTGATCGGCCGTGATCGATACGAAGCGATAACCATAGAACGTGCGAAGAGGGCGATAGGTCGTATAGTCCTTATGATCCGCAAAGGTATAGTCGAGTAACATCCCGGTATCCGGAGTGCGTAGATTCAAGCGATGGCAACTACCTTCAGGCCCATCCATTCCTCGGCTCTTCGCACCATTTCCATCGTTCAATATCTCAGAAGGACGACAATTTAGTTGGGTACCCTCCTTTGCCATGAACTCGAAAGCAGGAACTGCCGCACAATTCTGGCCAAAGTCCACGACAAGTGTCTCGCCCGGATGAACTACCATTTCCTCGCCAGCCGCATATTCTTTCGTTACAACAACCTTTCCATAAGCATCTTCACTCTCTCCGGTGACCCCTTTCCATAGATAGGCCTTTTGAGGAGAAAGCGCCAAATCTTCACGAAAATAGACCTCACCTCCATTTGAAGGAAGTATCTCTCCCTCAAATTCCGTATTCTTTTCCGGTGTCGAAAGCTTATCGAGCGTATCGTATCCCGGTAACTCACGGGCATCATATTCCTCACCATCAAAGATAGCGGCATGTTTGACCGGTCCGGCGATCCCGGCTTTCCAATCGCTCGTATTGGAACCTAAGTACGCCTTGCTACCATCCGCATAGGTAAGCTCAAGCACTCCACGGAAAGCGACCTTGGTACCCACCATTCCTTGCTGGCCGCTGTATGTGATGATCTTATCGGCCCACCATCCCGGTGTCACCTGCACAGCGAAAACATTCTCCGCTCCCGCTTGTTTCGACAGGGCATTGCTTACCTCATACGTAAACGAACGCTTCGTCTTGTAGGGATGCGTAAAACCCGGTTTGAGAATCTCTTCTCCGATCAACTTCCCATTCACGTATAACTCGTACACACCCAAGCCCGTGGTCATCCAGCGTGCCGAGTTTATCTCTTTTTCATTCTTTACGACACTCACGAACCAAGCGGCACCATCGGCCGCACGTTCATTCGATCCGTTGATCTCACCCGTTATGACAGGAGCATTTGCCACGGATATCCATTCGGAATGGTTCCAAGCGGCATCATCCAATGCGGAGACACGCTTCCCCGATTCGTTCGTCTGATCAGTCGAACATGCATAGAGAGCCGTACAAACAACCCCTAAAAGCAATAGTTTTCGTTTTTTCATACGTATATTCTCTCTAATTGTCATTTACAGATCAAACCCGATATCCCGACGGAAATACTTCTTATCGAAATCGATCTGCTTAGCTCCGGCGAAAGATTGGGCCAAAGCCTCTTCCTTATTAGCCCCATACGAACTGACCGCGATCACACGGCCGCCATTCGTCAGGATCTGGCCGTCTACCAGCTTCGTTCCGGCATGGAACACTATATTGTTCGAGGATACGCCATCCAATCCCGTGATTACCTTATTTTTCTCGTAAGCCTCCGGATAACCGCCGCTTACCAACATAACCGTAACCGCCGCGCGAGGGTCCTGTACCAATGTACGGCCCGCTAAATTACCTTCCGCTACCCCTTCCAGCAAATCCACCAAGTCACTTTGGATACGAAGCATGACTACCTCTGTCTCCGGATCGCCCATACGACAATTGTATTCTATCACCATCGGCTCATTCTTCACATTGATCAGACCCAAGAAGATGAAACCTTTATAATCGATATGCTCCGCTTTCAATCCCTCTACGGTAGGACGGATAATACGCTCGTCCACCTTCGCCATAAAGACCTCATCAGCGAAAGGAACCGGGGAAACAGCTCCCATTCCACCTGTGTTTAAACCCGTATTGCCCTCGCCGATACGCTTATAATCTTTCGCTACCGGAAGCACCTTGTAATCGTTGCCATCCGTCAAGACGAATACGGAGCATTCGATACCATCCAAGAACTCCTCGATCACTACCGTCTTGCTCGCGTCGCCAAACATTCCGCCCAGCATATCTCCCAACTCTTTCTTGGCTTCCTCCAAGTTATCGATAATCAGTACCCCTTTACCGGCAGCCAATCCATCCGCTTTCAATACATAAGGAGCGGAAAGAGATTCCAAGAACGCATAGCCTTCCTCTAGGTTTTCAGTGGAAATACTCTTATAACGAGCGGTCGGGATATGATGACGCATCATAAACGCCTTGGCGAAATCCTTGCTACCTTCCAATTGGGCACCTTCCCCACTCGGGCCGATCACGGGGATGGAGCTTAATGCCTCATCCTTCTTGAAATAATCATAAACACCCTTCACCAATGGATCCTCGGGACCTACCACGACCATATTCACTTGGTTCGCCAACGCAAAATCCTTGATAGCGGCAAAATCATCCGCTTTAATATCCACGTTGGTTCCTACCAACGCTGTTCCCGCATTACCGGGAGCGATAAATAACTTATCAACTTTCGGGCTTTGAGCGATCTTCCAAGCGATCGCATGCTCACGCCCACCAGAGCCTAATAACAATATATTCATATCTCTTCTAATTTTCAATTCTCAATTCTCCATTTTCAATTCCCAAGGTAGTCATCGAAATACCTCGTAATCTTCTCATGCAAATGCGGACGGTCCTTACCGGTCACATTATGCTCATGGCGAGGATACACAAAGTAATCCGGATACGTATCAGCCTCTACGCAAGCCTTTAAGAAACCAAGGCTGTGTTGCCACACTACCACCGGATCGATATCCCCATGTATCATCAACAGATGGCCTTTCAGATTACCGGCCTTCAGTTTCAGGTTCGCGTTCTTATAACCTTCCGGATTATCCTGCGGGCGATCCATATAACGCTCGCCATACATAATCTCGTAATTGCTCCAGTCAATAACCGGCCCTCCGGCCACGCCCACCTTAAAGATCTCCGGATAAGTCAGCATCAAGTTCGTTGTCATAAAACCGCCATAACTCCAGCCATGTACCCCGATACGGTCGGCATCCACATAAGACAAAGATTTCAGGAACTCGACACCCTTCACTTGGTCCGCCATCTCATTGATACCCAAATTACGATGAATCACGCTCTCAAAAGCATGTCCACGATTTGCCGAGCCGCGGCTATCCACGGTAAACATCACATAACCTCTCTGTGCCATATAAAGATCCCAACCACGAGCCCCGTTTTGCCAGTCGCCCGTAACAAGCTGTACTTTAGGGCCTCCATATACATAGACAATCGTAGGATACTTCTTCGTCTCATCCAAATCCGGCGGTAAAGTCAACCGGTAATTCAAGCGAGTCTTACCATCGGCAGCAAGGATATGTCCAACCTTGATCCGCGGCATCCGATACGATTTAAAGGGATCCGGAGCGGAAAGTAAGGTAGAAATCACCTTAGCGTCCTTTACACGGATTAAATCGATATCCCTCGGGGTAGAAGGAGAGCTTACATAATCAATCGCATATTCGCCGGAGGGACTCAGCAACCAACGGTGCACGCCCACTTTCCAACTCAAGCAATTCATGATATCACCCGTTCTCAAATCCGTCTCCCAAATATAACGTTGCATCCCCGTTCCTTGCATATTCGGAGATACGGGATGAGGTGCCGTTCCCTCGAAAATCACCTTATTTCCGTCTTTGCTAAAGCCTAGCACCTTGGTAACCACCCATTCCCCACCGGTTAGCTTCCTTAATTCCTTTCCAGTCGTATCATACAGATATAGATGGTTATAGCCATCCGCCTCACTCTGCCAGATAAACTTATCCGGATCGTTCGGCAAGAAAAGCACGGGATGCTGCGGCTCCACATAACAACGATCCGTCTCGGTAAACAGATCAGCCTCTTTCTTTCCCGTCAAGGCAGAGTACCGCACCAAATGCATCTCGTTCTGCTCACGATTCAACTCAGCGATATAAATACTCTTCTCATCCGGACTCCAAGCGATATTTGTTAAATATTTCTCTTTCGGCAAGCCTGTCTCCAACCAAACCGTCTGCCCGGTAGCTACCTGATAGACACCCACCGTAACCTCATGGCTCTTCATTCCAGCCATCGGATATTTATGAGGAACCGGCGTAGCGCAACGAGTATCGATATTCACCAGCGGGTAAGCGGTCACCCTACGCTCATCCATACGATAAAACGCTAGAGCCGAGCCTTTAGGAGACCAAAACATACCTTTCGTAATCCCGAACTCCCGTTGATGGACAGCCTGTCCGCATACGATTCCATCCTGTGTTTCACGTGTAACAATCGTATTTCGTCCATCCGGGGATAAAATATGCACATTGTTTCCCTCCGTAAAAGCTAAGTTATTCGTAGCCGGGCAAAAGTCATAATTCGCCCAGTTATTCTTCAAAGCATAATCAGCGACTACCTTATTCTTCTTATAGTCATAATGAATCCGGTGCTGTTTGCTTGTAAAAGCCAAGACCGAACCTCTTTCATAGGGTACCGAAAAGCTAGGCAAAGAACCAACCGTCTGCAGATTTGCCGCCGTCAAGGTCCCATTCAGTCTTTCCAACGAAAAAAGGACCTCTTCTTTTTTCCCCGGCTTAGCTCCTAACACGCTATCTCCCTTAACATATAAGTACTCGTCCCCGCACCATCGTAACTGTTTCAAGTCACGAGGTACGAAGCGGCTATACGTCTTCCCTCCAGGAATCAAGTCGTGCAAGGAGAGTTGCTTATCTTGGGCGGTAATCGACATCGTTAATAAAATCAGACATAGGCTTATGAATAAAGATGATTTAATCCTCATAATCATCATACCCTCTCCGTTTTATAGGCTTTATAGGTTTGCTAAATGGGCGCTTTCCATCCCGCTTATGATCGCCAAACCCTTTCTTACGGTCATCCTCATCCCGATAACGCATTTTCACAGGACGTTCTCCTTTTGGCTTGATCGGCTTACGAACCGGGGCATCCACGAATTTCTTGCGGACCGGACGGTCCTCTCCCCGATCCTCTCCAAAGATACGTTTCCCCGGAATGGAAGCGAAACGCTCCTCATCATCCTCGCTATGGGCAGCGGCGAAACGACGCTCCGGACGATCCACACGACCCGTACGGAAGTTTGGACGATCATTGCCTCTACGCTCGAAAGAGCCTTCCGATCTGTGCGGACGCTCCTCTCCATCCTCATTCAATGCCTTTTTGAAGTCCTTATTGGTTCCCTCAAATAACTCATAGCAACGGTATTCGCACTCCAAGGAACCGTTCATCAATTTGATCTTCTCGCTCGGGCGCAAGCCGATCTTATCGAAACATTCATCTTTATAGCTCAAAATCCAAGCCTTATATCCCATGAACACATGTTTCAAACGCTCGCCGATCATATTATACAATCCCAATAGATCACGAGATGATATACGCTCTCCATAAGGTGGGTTCGTCACCAATATACCCGGCTTCGGAGCCTCTGTATATTGTTGGAACGGTTTCACCTTCAGATCGATATATTTCATCAAGCCAGCGCTACGGATATTCTCCAAGGCGATATCGATAGCGGCTTGGGAAATATCGGAGCCATAGCAATGGAAAGCGAACTCACGCTCCCCGCTCTCATCATTATAAATACGATCGAACAATTCCTCATCATAGTCCACCCATTTCTGGAAAGCGAACTCTTTCCGATGGATACCCGGAGCGATATTCAAGGCGATCATGGCAGCCTCGATCAACAATGTACCGGAACCACACATCGGATCTACGAAATTAGATTCTCCTTTCCAACCGGTTTTTAGGATCATGCCGGCAGCCAACACCTCATTCAACGGAGCTTCCGTTTGATCCACCCGATAACCACGCTTGTGCAAAGACTCGCCGGAGCTATCGATAGATAAGGTACAATCGTTATGCGAAATATGGATATTGATATATAAGTCCGGGTTATTGACACGAACGGACGGACGCTTCTTGAACTTCTCGATGAAATAATCCACGATAGCGTCTTTCGTACGGTAAGCGACAAACTTCGAGTGATTGAAATCCTCGGAATAGATCACCGAGTCGATCGCGAACGTCTTGTCCAGCGACAAATACTTCTCCCACTCTACCTTTTTCACCTCTTTATAAACGGTATCAGCATCTTTGGCCTTGAAATGATAAATCGGTTTCAGAATGCGCAGGGCAGTACGGCAGTGGAAATTCGCTTTATAAAGCAATTCCTTATCACCCGTAAAGGAAACCATACGACGACCGATCTGCAAGTCGTTGGCACCTAAAGCTAATAACTCCTCGGCCAAGATCTCTTCCAACCCGTATAGGGTTTTGGCCACCATTTCAAATGTCTCGCTCATTTTAATTGAAAATTGAGAATTGAGAATTGAAAATTATTCCCAATTGCGTATTACGTTGTTTATTATTAATTATTCTCATTTCGCTCTCTGACATGCTTCGATCTCCTTCCGGCTACCCTCTTGATAATTTTCAATTCTCAATTTTCAATTGTGTAACCGTACTCCCTGCCGGTACATCCTCCGCTATCCAGACGTTACCACATATCGTAGCCCCTCTGCCAATCCGGATTTTACCGATTAAGGTGGAATTAGAATATACTGTCACATGATCTTCCAAGATAGGATGACGGGCTACGCCACGGATAGCGTTACCGTTCTCATCGGGGGGAAGTTTCTCTCCCGCCAAGCTGACGCCCTGAAAGATTCGGACGTAATTGCCGATCACGCTCGTCTCGCCGATCACCGTACCCGTCCCGTGGTCTATCGAGAAATGATGACCGATCTTCGCGCCCGGATGGATATCGATACCGGTCTCGGAATGTGCCATCTCCGTAATCATACGAGGAATATAAGGAACCCCGAGCTTATACAATTGATGGGCGATCCGGTAATTACCGATCGCCCGGAAACCGGGATAACAAAATATGACCTCACCTAGATTTTGAGCGGCGGGATCGCCATTGAAAGTCGCCTCCACATCCGTAGCCAGCAGACCGCGAATCTCCGGAAGCGTAGAGATGAAAGCCTCCGAAATAGCCTCTGCCTCAGCGGAGATCTTTTCTTCCGGGCAAGTCACGCAAGATGTATCCGCGAAACAAAGTCCCGCATAAACCTGCTTGGATAATAAAGAATGAAGAGTCTCAACATTTACGCCCGTATGAAAACGGATCGTCTGTTTACTGATACGGGCATTCCCATAATAACCGGGGAACAGGATCGCACGGCATAGATCGATGATCTCTTTCAGCACCTCGCCCGAGGGCAGCGCCTCCTCATCCCTGTACGCATGGAACAATTGTTTATACGATGCCTCATCCGATAGCTTCTCCACCGTATCGCCCAATACGCTACTATGCCTCTGTATATCCATTATTTGCGGAATATTCTTTATAATGCGCAAAAATAGTATTTTATTTGAGAACACCTTCACGAAGAGGCATCAAAAATACAGCCAACGACTAATATTACGTTCTATAGCGCTAAATTCCACGCCAACCTTTATCAACTTACACCCATCCGCCTGATAGGGAACCAAATAACCTTTCTCATCGATTTGCCATATGGCTTCCTCGGCGGTTCCGTTCAACTTGAACTCAAAGACGTAAATGTATTTTGGTGTTTTAACCACCGCATCCGCACGTCCTCTGGCACTTCGCACCTCCGCCTCAGTAAATTGCCCCATCAACTTAAAGACCAAATAGAAAACCACTTGATAATGACGTTCGGTCTTATCGTTCAACTCATACGGGAAATCAGCGAAGAAAGCTTGGAGACGGGAAAGGAAAGCATCTATATCCTTTGTCCGTAATTCTTGTACAAATTTACCAATATAAAAACTCTGCTCTTCCTTGGAAATGGAGGTATAGTAAGGGACTAAGAAATTAATAAAACCATATTTTACTTCTTCGTTCGGAAATTCCAATAAATAATTACGAAATTCCCGATCATAATCCTTTATCGTCAAATATCCACTCTGATAAATCAACGGAATCGGATTATTGGTGTTTACTCGATATTCAGTGAATGAAGCAGCAGGCGCCTCGATACCATCTATCAAAAGCCGTAAATCATAATTACTTTTACGGAGGAGGCTCACCAAAAAGGTCGGCGTACCCGTCTGAAACCAATAACTCTCCAACTCCAGCTTATTGAACGCATTCAGTACACTGAACGGATTAAACACTCCCACTCCATCTTGATGAAAATGATACCCATCATAATTACGTTCCATCCGCTCTACCACCTCAACAAACGACCAATTATTCTTTTTCCCGAAGGCTTCTATCTCCGGTACAAAATTCGTCGCTAACTCTTCCCGTGTTATGCCACAAAGCGTTGCGAATTGCCAGTCCATGCTAATATCGTTCAACTGGTTCAAGTCACTAAACACGCTAACTTGAGAGAACTTTGTCACCCCGGTTAGGAATACAAAGCGCAAATAGCGATCCGCACTTTTCAACACCCCATAGAACGCTTTCAACATTAGGCGATACTCCTCTTGCAATTTCTCATTATCAAATGATTGCAAAAGAGGCTTATCATACTCATCCACTAAAACGACCACCCGTTTTCCTGTCTGTTCACAAATCAAGCGTAACAAGGTAAACAAACGGTCATCAATCGTCTCATCCGCATCACTAGAACCATATATAGCCTCGTAAACAAGCAACTGCCTATCCACAAGACGAATCAGATCCTCCCCTGTATCAAATTTCTTGGCATTCAAATCCAAATGGATCACCGGATACTCAATCCAATCCTGTTCCAACCGTTCGATAGCCAATCCCTTAAACAGATCTTTTCTTCCTTTAAAATAAGCCTCAAAAGTAGAAAGCAAAAGGCTCTTTCCAAACCTACGGGGACGACTTAGGAAAAACGGTGTCTCCAACGAGGCCATCCGCCACACCCATTCCGTCTTATCCACATATACATAATTCCCTTCCCTTATCTTCTCGAAGGTCTGTATACCTATCGGCAGTTTGCGTACGATACTGTTTGTCATTATCTTTTCACTTTTGTTCCAAAGATAATTACTATTCTTGTCTTCCACAAGTTATTTACATCTCCAATCAGAAACTCGCTTTCGAGAAAACGGAGTTTCAGCCTGTCAAGAATATCATTTACAACAGGTATTTTACCACATCCAATGCTCCACTTTCATCAAGAGCCAAGGCGACCAGAAAACCATCGGAAGGGTCTACGGCAATCCTCTTTATTGAACGATCAAAATTCAATCGTTTCTTTAATTGGCCGTCCCAAGAAAGAACCAGCAATGTGGATAAATTCGAAAAATCCACAGAACCATCGTACAAGCAATACACATACCGATCCGTACCGAATATATCGATAAAGCATTTTGTCGTTCCAAGAACATCCACTTGGGTATCATTCTTCTTCAGTAAAGGCACGATAGGCTCCTTCCCATACGTAAAGCTCCTTTGATAAGTTCCCTTCAAATCGTAAAAATCAATTTGGTTGAAGAAACGCAAGGCAGCAACCACACTGTTTTGCCGCTCATTCACACAAAGATTAGGCAAATAAGCGACGTGCTTACAAGAACGATACGTTCTTGCTACTTTTGGTGGCTCCACCCAATAAATTCCCTCTTCCCGATTCGCATAACAGAAAGGACCATAAACATTTTTCTCTACGATCGGAACCGCATAAACTTCTTTCGTGGTGACATTATAATGCGTAGAGGGAACAAGTTCGGGTATTAGTATATATTTCCGATCAAAACGCAAAGAATCCGCCAGCACCTGCATCTTATTAAATGTAAGTTGGTTATCCACGATCCAGAACTCATCCTTTCCGGCGGGTTCTTTTGTATTTGACTTCATAAACTCCGGATTAGAGAAATAAGTGGCACCATATCCTTTCAACGCAAACGCATGCAGGTGCGACAAATCATCTTTGTCGAATACTTGAATGATCGTATCACACCCACGAGCCAACAACACCAAATAAGACTCGGTAAGACCAATCCCATCATAGCATACACCAGAATCCCCTTTCATTAACAAATTTCCCTCCAGCCGTTTTTCTTCTCTTTCTGCATCGGAACAAGCGAGAAGAAACAAAGCGAAGAATACAATAATCCCATACAATACTCTCATGACCTTTCTATTTTAAATAAACATAAGATCGGATTATCGTCCTGTGTACGATTCTCCGCTATCCGTCTCAAATCCTCATAATGTATCTGATTACGCAACAGCACCGTCGAACTGATCTTCCCGATAAAATAATCTTTATACACTCCGCAAATACCGTAAAAGCCTGTCAACCCCGTAGCCCTTATGAAGTTGGGGAACGCATACGAGAATGCCTCTTTCCTATCCTTGTCATAAAATCCGAAGTAAGTTACCTTATCGCACATATAGGTCGCATGCAGGATCCGTTCGGTCTCCAGCAGCCCAAAAGAATTTACATAGCCGGAGCGAAACAGATCGCCAGAGAAATCTCTCCCGCCTCTCCCTTTCTCCTTGACATACTCGATAGGAGGCATACTTTTATCTCCGAAGCGAACTTTATAAGCAGGCTCCAACATCCCGTCCTTCACTTTCCATACTTCGGGGGTAAAGGGGAAATGCGCATACCAATCCCCAGCAAAGGCATGCAACGTCTTGCTCTCCTTTCCTGTCCGTGGCTTTCAGATAGAAGTTTTCCCTTTGCGGTGTCGCAAATCCCAAAGGATAATACCAAATCCAATTCTCCTTATCCAAAGGGGCGCAGTCCACAAAATAATCAGCTACATCTTGCGTGGATATATATTGATAGGTATCCAGATCATAACGCAATAAGGCCGTCCCACCAAAATCCACCAATGTCAAGATTCGCTCTTTCTCATCCACGAAAAAGTGAGTTAGATAAAGATACTCTTTCGGCCCTTGTCCCCGCAAGCCTACACGAGTAATAAAATTTCCTTGATCACTGAATACAAAAAGCGCATTTATCTCATCACTTCTATCGAATACAAAAATACGATCGTCCACCCAGCAAACCCGGTAGAGATCTTTTAACAGCACGCTATCCTTCGTCTCCAAAGGAATGAATCTGCATTCCAAATGTTCCTGCAAGCCAACCGCACAATCGTTTCCGAAATCCACCACGTCCCACTCTTCCGATCGATTCTCGCATGCGGTCAAAATGGAAGCCACACTTATCATCACTAAATAATATAGTTTTCTCATGTTTTTCATATTAGATTCAGACCGCTAATATACGTAACTTTTTGAAATACGCCAACTGCACAAGTTTTCCTAAGCGCACAATCGGAATTCACGAGAAGTACTACTTCCTTGGCCTATGAAGTATATCTCCTAGAGCACTTGAAGTATATATTCTACAAAGGAAGGAGTAGTACTGGGAAAAAGGCCTGTTGGGATATAACCCTAAAAACTTTCGATAATTAGAAGGGGATACAGTGCTTATTTTCCACATAGTTATTGTACATTTTTCCAAATGCATTTAAAACCTCATTATCTGTTTCCCAAAACACGTACGTGTTTTCACAAATTCTCGTACGTGTTTCCGGAAAAACACGTACATGTTTTTCCGGAAACATCATCAACTTTTTATCAATCTGATTATAAAGACATTATCAATACGTATATTTTAAATACTTACTGTATTTTTCACTATCAACAAAATACCTTATGGTTATGATTTTTGAAGCCCCAAGAAGGCTTTATTTACGAGCTTATCGACTTCCTTATACAGCCGTTGTATTTCCTTTGTATCCAATCCATTTTGCTCCCACTCCGTCTTATGAGCGTCGAATAAATCGAAAATCCGGTTCTCTACCGCACGAAGCTGTTGGATATAACCAGATTGGTCATCATTCCATAACAGTTGCCAATGCAAATACTTTTGGCCGTTACCACGATGTATGGAGTAGACATTCTTCTGTAATTGAACGGAATACCAATCTAATAGGGCTGTTTTATAGGATGCGTCGTAAGTAACTAAAGCGCTTTGCTCCTTTCCCATTTTCACCCAAAGAGGAATAGCGACAGAGGTAGGAGGATATCCCAAGGCAGTCCACATCGTTGTCAATTCCGGATTCATGCCGGATCTCACGCCTTGGATTACGATAGAGGCCGTACTTTCCAGACGAGGGATGAAATCCTGCTCCACAAACCAACCCGTACGATTGTTCGGACTTTGTCCCTTGTCCATCAAATCGATATCCAGCAAGCTATTATAAAAAGAGCGGGAAGCCTGTTGAAAGATACGCTGAGGAGTAAATCCTCCGTCCCGCATTTCCTTAAAGATCTTTTTCGCGTTCTCATAACGTACATACCCTTTGCCTTCATCCGTACGCCCCTCGAAAGAGAAATTCGTATAAATCAAGTAACCTTCCGGCGCCAGATTCGGATCATTCGCGTCTTTCTTATAATATCGCTCATTATTCGTCTCATAATAAGCCGCGCCACCATAAGCATCGATCACTCCGAAATTAGCCTCCACACGCATCGGGCGAGGCAAGGTATCCAAGAAATGCTCGAAATCCTGCACCGTCTTACAGACTCTCAAGGCTTTTCGCATCAAGTTTCCCTCTTGATCCATCTCCTTTATATCATCGTCTTTCAAGTTATAAGAAGCCGTATTCATGATAGAGAAGCCCGTCTCATTGCTTCCGGTCCACACGGCTCCCTCCGGATCATCGCTATTTACCAGCCCCAGAAAACGATAGCCACCTTCGTCAAAATAACCGATATGGTTATACGGAGCGCCGGTATCCCGGTGTTTCCACATCAACGGACGGCCATCGGGAGTAGCCTTTCCAGTGATTATAATGGAGGTACAAGCCTTGTCAACCACCGGAAAACAAAGACATAGAACGAATAAAAGAAGTAGTTTTTTCATATCATTTATTGATTTAATAAGATTTCTTATGAGGAGCGCCAAATTCCTTACAGCTGACCTCGTCTATATCTACCGTCCAAATCTTCACGTTACGGACCGCCGGATCGCTATAACGGAAAGTCTTATCGGAATATTGCTTCATGATAATATCCAAGGCTTCCACCTTCTTGTCGAAATCCTCTTCGTAAGCGACCTTTCCCCAAGCGATCACGCTCTTCGAACGCATACGGTAGCTACAAGCTACCTCCGGGTGCTGGAAAACCAAGGCATGGTCAATACTAAACGTAATACAGACTTTCGGATTACGTTCCAATATAGAGATGCTTCGTCCATCCTGCGCCGAGTGTAAATAAATCACGCCATCCTTATAACCGAAATTCATCGGTAATACATAAGGCGTTCCATCTGTATCCGCCATGCCCACAAAGCAAACATCGCTCTGACGGATAATCGATTCGATCTGTTCCTTGTCCGTGTGTATAAGTGTCTTCATATTCCTTTGTTTGATTCTTATCAAACACAAAATTATAAAAAAAATCCTCTTATATTTGTAACGGCTTCTCTACTTTCACTGTCTAAATTAAAAAATCAAATTAGAATGACAAAAAACACAATCTTCTCCTTTTTACAGGCTTGCGAAGCCACCGTGATCAAGACCGCCCAAAAATCATGGAAAGGAGCAACTATAGGAGCATTGGCTACTTTTACCTTATACCTCGTAATTATCAGCCTATCTTATCTGAAAATCGGAATATCGCCTATAGCGGATCTTAGTATCGCATTGATAACCGTGGGCATTCTATCAAGCCTGCTCGCCTTACTAAGCACATGGGGCTTTAAGATCATAAGATTATTCAATCCTTGGTTTGTCGGAATCTGTTTATCTACTTATATATTAGTCGGATTTCTTCCTTATCCGGATACTATCCGGATGTTTATCGGATTCGAACTGCTTTGTGGTGCTTTAATAGGATACTCTGTTTACATCGGTATCAAGAAGAAAGTATCAATCACATTGATATTGATCGTATTAGGGCTAAACACATGCGTTGTTTACTTCTTGGCTAATGAAGGAT
The DNA here is from genome assembly GCF_003635405.1 of Parabacteroides sp. AF39-10AC. Lineage (NCBI taxonomy): Bacteria > Pseudomonadati > Bacteroidota > Bacteroidia > Bacteroidales > Tannerellaceae > Parabacteroides > Parabacteroides sp. AF39-10AC. The sequence goes on from NZ_QTLP01000009.1 coordinate 128,885, forward strand.
TTGATCATACGCCCCCGGTCTCGGAAAATTATTGGAACCAAAAAGCCCCTACATTCAACGCTCCTGATCCTACCATCGAAGGAACCTATACAGTAAAAACATTGACATATGGAAATGGGGATGATAAAAACAGGGATGAATACGCAAACTCATGCGATATAAAAACCTCCTCTGTAGATGCCACTCCCTTTTTCGACCAGACTTCCGGATTCGATAATTGGATAAGAGAAATCTTTTGGGGATTCGGCGCCTCCAATTACCCGATCAACGGACGAGTATGGTATCCTGAGGGCCAAGGCCCTTTCCCGCTGGTTATATTCGTACACGGTAACCATCTTATGCAAGAATATTCAGACCCCGGCTACGAATATATCGCCACTTTATTAGCAAGCAAAGGGTACATCGCCGCCTCGATAGACGAGAATTTCCTAAACAGCAATTGGAGTGGGGATTATAGCCATAATGAGATATTCACGAGAGCTTGGCTAATCCTAAAGCATCTGGAATGCTGGAGAGAATGGAACCAACAAGAAGACAACCCCTTTTACCAAACGGTTGATATGGATAATATAGCGCTTGTCGGACATTCCAGAGGAGGGCAAGCCGCTCCTCTAGCGACCGTGATCAACAAGCAAAAAAGATATTACAAGGATGCCAATCAGGATTTCAACTTCAATTTCTCCATCAAAGGAATCGTAGAGATCGCTCCAACCGCATTTTATAGCATGCACAAAGATAAGCCTTTGGAGCTGGAGAATATCGATTATCTACTTTTACAGGGAGGGTATGATCAAGATGTGTTTTCCATGGCAGGAAGCCGAAAATATAACAACCTTCACTTCACGGATACGAATTTCCATTTCAAGTCCGTATTATATATCTATACGGCCAATCATGGACAATTCAACACCGCATGGGGGCGGAAAGATATGCCCTTCCCTTATTCGGCACTCCTCAATCTGACCCCTTTAATGGACGGTGAGGGTCAACGCAAGATCGCCCAAACCTATATATCCGCATTTCTCAACGCCTCATTAAAAGGCAAGAAAGAAAATCTATCGATCTTAAAAGATTACCGCCTAGCGAAAACAATCATTCCCAAAGGATATTATTTCAACCAATACGAAGACTCCGGTTTTAAATATATAGCCGATTACGAAGAAGATCTGGATGTAACTACAGCTACATTGAAAGACTGTAGCATTCATGGGCAAAACTTAAAAACGTGGAAAGAAGATGCCTTAATACTGAAGGACGATGGGAGCACATCCCAATTAACCTCCGCTGTTTATCTAGGATGGGAGAAAAAGGATACGAATTCCCTCCAACAGGCCGAATATACGCTTCAAATAGATTCAGCGGCCTTAGCCTCTTTGGATATCAACACGGTAAAGAATCTGTTCTTCTTTATCGGGAATAACTCGGATACAATCGATGCGGTAGATTTCACGCTTGAATTAACGTTTGGCGAAACAAGCGTAAAAAAAGATTTCTCTTCATTCTATGTACTTCCTCCGTTATTAAAACCAGAGCTAACGAAATGTAGTACTTTACTCTCGCTGGGAAAAGAGAAGGTTTCTGAGAAAGTACTACAGTATGTAGAGATTCCGTTATCCTCCTTCAATCAAGGAGATAGCCTATCCATCGACCAACTGAAGGAAATCCGCTTTATCTTCAATAAAAAGGATAAAGGGGAAATCATTTTAGATAGAATCGGAATAAATTGATCCTTATTCGAAAAAAGTCCCTTATTTCTGCAACCCTTACAGATACTCGCTCGTCTATTAAGAAAAGAACCTAAAAAATTAAAGACGATGAAGACGAGAGTATCACTTTTTATATTCTGCATACAGATGATCGCAGTTTGCGGATTCGCCGCCGACCGACGTATCGATGGAAATGGAAATCCGGAAACCCGGGAGATAAAGATTAGCGATTACGACGAGATTACGTTCGTTGGCTCCGCTGATTTCGAGTATGAACAGTCGGATAAAGCGCCTTATCTATCCGTAACGATCGATGAGAACTTATTTGATTACCTCGTGACCGAAGTAGAAGGCGGTACGTTAAAGATCTATCCGAAATCTATCAAGAAAGGTTTTAATAATAACTCCTACGACTTGAGGCCGACCGTCTACAAGATAAAATCCAACTCCAAGGAACTAAAAGAGTTGAATACGGTAGGTTCCGGCAGTTTCATTATCAGCAAACCGACGAAAGTAAACCGGATGGAGATCAATATGGCCGGTAGTGGAAACGTTGAGTTGAGAGGCCCCGTAAAAGGTTACAAGCTTGAATGTAACATGGCCGGTAGCGGAAATATCATCGCCAAGGATATACAGCTGGACAACCTATCTTGCAGCCTCGCCAGCAGCGGGGAAATCGAGGTAATAGGAACCGTAGATCGTGCCTCATTCAATGTAGCGGGAAGTGGTGAGATTAAAGCCTTTGACTGCCAAGCACGTAAAGCAGAGTGTAATATCGCCAGCAGCGGCGAGATCAGCGTATATGCCACGCAAATCTTGGATGCTAATATCGTAGGTAGTGGCGAGATCCATTATAAAGGAGATCCGGAGATCAGTAAGTCTATCATGGGCTCCGGCTCGATCAACAAAGTCAAATAAACATTTAATACATACGAACGATGAAAACAAAATTAGTAGCGGTAATAGCCCTCATCTTTTGTGCCTTCATGGCAGAGGCTAGTAAAGTAGAAGGAAATGGGAATATAATTACGAAAGAGATATCGGTAGATAACTATAGCGAGATCGAACTGGGTGGAAATATCGAATATTCCGGCAATAATTTTTGGGGAAATAGAAGCAACAAGAAATTCCCGGTATTCAAATATACGCATGGACGAAGCGCTTCCTTGAAAATTACGATCGACGAGAATCTATTCCCACTCCTCTCGATCAAATCCAATAACGGACGGTTAGCTATCCGCATACAAGACGGGACCCGTATCAAACCGACCCAGTATGTAATCGAAGGAAGCTCGAAGACTCTGAAATACTTAAAGACTTCCGGCCCGATGGATTTTGAGGCGCAGAACGCTTTTTCCGAGGATCAACTGGAAATCAAGATTTCCGGCTCCAGCGACGTAAAGTTCCCACATAACGTGAAATTACGATTAGGTGAGTTCTCGGTATCCGGCTCCGGCGATCTGGTTTTTGAAGATTTGGACTGCAAGAATCTTACCAGCAAGGTTTCAGGCTCCGGAGACATCACCTTGAAAGGTAAGGCGGACGAGGCCCGCTATTCCGTATCGGGCAGTGGAGATATAAAAGCATACGACTTATCTGTCAATGATTTGAGTTGCTCGGTAAGCGGTAGCGGAGATGCCCGTGTTTATGCCAAAGATAACATGAACCTATCGGTTTCGGGCAGTGGAGACATCCGCTATAAAGGCCCAGCGAGCGTGCATAAATCAAAGTCCGGCTCTGGCTCCATCCAAGGTGCGAATTGATCGAACACACACATTATTTTAAAATACACACATTATCAAATTTAAAAAAGCTACTCGATGTGATATCCGGTAGCTTTTTCTTGCTATTTTTGTAACCAACTCTTTATTTATAGAGTCTAAATTAAAAAGTAGAATCACAAAAAACGATACTTATGAAAACAAAGGCTATCTTATTAATGGTATTTTTCCTAGGATGGGTCACTACCGGTTGGGCCGCAGATCATGTAAAAGGCGATGGTAAATTGACCTCGAAAAAGATTTCTGTCGCCGATTATAACGAGATTAAGGTGGATGGCGTAATTGATTTCAATTACGAGCAATCCGATGATCCTTCCACCGTGGAGGTTACCGTAGACCAGAATCTTCATCCCTATGTCAATATCGAGGTGAAGGATCGTGTCTTAACCATCGCTTTCAAAGGAGCGAAGGTAGATCATTTCACGAAGTTTATCGTAAAGACGAATTCTAAATGGCTTGCCGCCGCAAAAGTTTCCGGAAATGCCAACTTCATGGTAAACAGTCCGCTTACCGGAGACGAGACCGTTATTAAGGCGAACGCCAATAGCTTGGTGCAACTGAAAGAGACAGTTACGGTCGGTAAACTGGATTTGAATGTATCCGGTAGCGCAAATATGGTTGTCAATCATCTGGAAGCCGACAAGATCGAATGTGATATCGATGGCTCCGGCTCTATAACAATCAAGAAAGGTAACGCAAAAGAAGGAGACTACAGTATCGTCAGCAGTGGTGATATACACGCTTTTGGGTTAGCGGTTCCTCTGCTAAGTTGCAAAGTAACAGGCAATGGCTTAGCGGAAGTACATGCTACCGATAATTTAAAGGCCAACGTAATCGGTAAAGGAAATATCCGTTATAAAGGCCCGACAGCAGTTCAACAGAGAATAATCGGTAAAGGTACCGTAGAAGAAGTAAAAGAATGAAAACAAGAATTATATACCTATGTCTGCTGGTGATCTTTTCTACGACAGGCTGTATCCCTACACAAACCATAAAAGGAGACGGCAATATCACCACGGAAAACATCCCGGTTTCCGAGTATGACTGTCTTGAGTTAGAGGGAGGAGGCATGGTCGTGAATTACACGCAATCCGAAGCTCCTGAAGGTTTGGAAATAAAGACAGACCGGAATATCTTCGAGAAATATGAGTTTAATGTAGAGAACCATAAGCTTAAGATCCGTCCGAAAAAAGAATTCAGGAAACATACGAATTTCCGTCCGACCGAGTTCATGGTTACGGCCAACTCCCGCAATCTAAAGAAACTAGCGGCGGCAGGCAGTACCCATGTAAATATAAATTCCCCTCTACAAGCCGAGGAGTTCGAGGCAGGATTAGCCGGTAGCGGGATTATCCAATTCCACGACACGGCCTCTTTTACAAACCTAAAGATAGAGATCGCCGGTAGCGGAGATTTCGTTGGCCATAAAGTGTATTGTGAGGAATTAAACGGGGATATGGCCGGGTCTAACACGATCGTTCTAGGGGGAACCGTAGGCATAGCTGAATTCTCGATCGCCGGTAGCGGTACAGTACGTGCTTTCGATTGTAACATGGATGAGCTTGAGTGCAAGATTGCCGGTAGTGGAGACATAGAAGCCTCTGTCGTAAACAAAATCAAGGCAGAGATAGCCGGTAGCGGTTCCGTAAAATACAAAGGAGATCCCCAAGATATCCAAAAAAAGGTAATGGGCTCCGGTAAGATCGAGAAGGTGGAGTGATTCTTACAACCACCCCTCCTTTTTATACCATTCGATACTTTCTTCCAAGCCTTTACGTAAAGGATAGGCCGGGATAAAACCTAAATCATCTTGAAGAGGCGTGACATCGCAAATCCAGTTACGCTGCTTCAAGATGATGTATTTATCACTATTTAGCGTCATACTTTTCTTCAACAACTTACCGATCCATTCTGAACAGTGGCAAGCGATACGCACCAACCCCAGCGGTATACGGGCATGCAATACCCGCTTCTTTCCTAAGATATCTTGTATCATACGGGCAAAAGACTCATCCGTGTAGACATCTCCGTCGGCTACAAAATAATGCCGGTTCTTTATCTCCTCTTTCTCAAGGGAAAGGAAGGCCACGGTCGCTAAATCTTTTACATAGATAAACGTGATTCGCTGGGGAATAGCGCCTACGGCGAAATCGAGCCCCGACTTTACGCTTTGTATTTCCATGAAATAATCCTTCTCTCCCGGCCCGTATACTCCTGTAGGCCGCAAGATCACGTAAGGAAAATAGGTTTGTTTACGGATGTAGTTCTCCGCCTCTAGCTTACTTTGGCCATAAGCCGTGTCCGGCCGCTGCGGATCGTCCAAGCGTATCGGGCGGAAAGTCTTCTCGTCGCCTCGCCCATAGCTGCTTAGGCTGCTCATCAAGAGGAATTTCTTCGGTTTGCAACCGGCGGCGGCTAAAGCCTCGATAAATCGATGCGTATTCTCGGCGTTCACACGGAAAAAGTTTCGCTTATCCAATGTCTTCGTCAACCCGGCGTTATGGATCACATAATCCCATGCCCCATGCTCACGGGCAAAGTCTGAGAGTTGAGCCGTAAGCGCTTCCTGATCGCCATATTTCAAGTCGATGAAATGAATCCGCTTATCTTGCAGATGCGCTTTACTGCTACCTGCACGGATACCCGCCCACGTCTCATAGCCACGGCGAAGCGCCTCCTCTACCAAGAAACCGCCGATAAAACCACTCGCTCCGGTTATCAATATCTTTCTGTCCTTCATTTTTCTTTCATATAAAATGTATAATAATACCACAACAACCCGATCCAATTCAAGAACAGGATCGTCAGCATCCAAAGAATCTTTTGTTTCTTACTGATGAAAGGGTTTTGCGATACGGCCTTACATCCGAACAGGATTACGGCAATACCTACGATATAACCGATCTCCGGCAAGCTTATCCAGCAAATGATTTGTGGTATCATAAAAATAGAGTTATTCGTGAAAAAGAATTATTCGTGTTGGTGTTTCCTCAAGACTCGGTGCGGCAAGTCACCATGCCCCACCAACTCGATCGGACAAGCGTATTTCTCGCCCAACCATTCCTCGGAGACATTCGCTCCCGGGTGATAATGCAAAGTCTCGTTTACACAAGCGATATTTTTCACCATCGTCAAAACCGTACCGATATCATGGGAAACCAAGATGATAGCGCTCTCTTTATTGATCTCTTCCAAGAGCTGATAAAAACGAGACTCGAATCGTTTATCCACATACGAATTAGGCTCATCCAAGATCAATACCTGCGGACGGGAGACAATAGAACGCCCCAATAAGACCCGCTGCAACTGGCCGCCGGAAAGCTCACCGATGGCCCTGCCCGCCAACTCCTCCAATCCCATCTGTACGATCACCTCGTCTACACGCTCTCTCTGGGATCTATTGAATGGACGGAACAAAGGTTTCTCCGCGGATAAACCGGAAGAGATCACTTCCCGTACCGAGATCGGAAACTTCTTATCGATCTGGCTCATTTGGGGTAGATAACCGATCTTCAAGGAAGGAACCTCTACATTTTCATCGTAAAAACGAATCGTTCCGGAAATAGGAGGCAATAGACCTAGTATCACCTTTAAAAGCGTCGTTTTCCCGCCGCCATTCGGTCCGATAATTCCCAAGAAATCATTTTTCCACACATCCAGCGTTACGTTACGTAAGGCGATCTTATTACCGTATCCGGCGGTAACCTCTCTCAACTCAATCAGCTTGTCCATCGACTAACGATTTTGCGATATGAATCATTTCCTTACCCCAATCGTAATCCAGCGGATTGATCGGGATCAGACGGCAACCTGTTTCTTTCGCGATCAACTCGGCGTTCTTCTGGTCAAACTCCCGTTGGATAAACACGACTTTCGCATTATGTTCCCGTGCGGTCTCGACCAGTTCCTTTAATTGTGCGGGAGACGGTTCTTTTCCGTCCATCTCGATGCAAAGCTGGGTCAAGCCATATTCGTTGGCCAAATAGGTCAGGGCCGGATGGTAAATAATAAATGTCTTATTGTCAAGAGAATGTAACAAACTGGAAACGGTCTTTTCCGTTTCTCCGATTTCTTTCGTCAGTTGTTCATAATTCGCTTGGTAATATTCCTTATTCTCCGGGTCCAAAGACACAAAGGCATCCAAAGTGTTCTTGGCGATCACCTTCGCTCCAGAGATAGAGCTCCACGTATGCGGATCGACGCCTCCGGGATGATGATGGTGGTGGTGATCATGTTCCTCTTCTTCCTCGGGGCTTTTAAGTAAATCAATTCCTTCGGACAGGTCAAAAACCTTGAGTCCCGGATTATTATTCCGGATATTATCCATCCAAGCCTGTTCGAACCCGATCGATCCGATCCTTAAATAACCTTGGCTTTTACCCACCTGCACCATTTGCTGGGGCGTAGGATCATACGTCTCCGGACTTTGCCCCGCCGGAACCACACAATTAATCTTAAATTTATCTCCGGCTATCTTCTCCGCAAAATACCGTTGCGGCTCAATCGTCACGCTGACGATCCTCTCATCTGTCCGCTTATCGCCGCAGGCCATAAGTATCAAGACGAAAAGAGCCGATATCAATACCTTAAATTCTTTCATACCACATATATATTTTCGCAAAGGTAACGAATATCGGGTAATAAGGCAGCAAGGAGACGATTCAAAGTTATCAGGAACTAGCTTGACAACTTCCCCGGACAAGGCATTTGCGTAAACTATGTTTTACGAACATATAGCCATCGGTAAATGAATAGGAACAGTTAAACCGGTCCAGAAAAGCCGGGATTTGGACGACATCAGTTTCTTTATGATACGTACAGATCGCGAAATCCAAGTGATCCGCTTTCGCGAATAATTCCATACAGCCCTGTAAAGCCATACATTCCGCACCTTCTATATCCATTTTTAAGAAGATATCTTTTCGAGACTTGTCTTTCAAGAAATTATCCAAAGCAGCATTAACGTCATCGTCATGATCGCTGATATATTTCTTTACGATCATCGTTTTCTCTTTCCACGGCTCAAAAGTAGCCTGAAGCGCCTCGATCCATTTATCCTCATATTCAAAAAGATAAACAAAACGGGTAACCTCGATGGTATCCAGAGCGGTAAATCCCTCAGCGGAACCAATATCCAAGAGTGTCTTTCCCCTAAACTCCTCCACGGAATCCGCATAATGATGGGGATGCCTCACGTCTTGCTCGATCAACAAAGCCCGATAGCATTTCTCGATCTTAGATGTGCTATACTCTCTCGGAAAATATAATCGTTTACTTCCCCGGTGCATCACATAAGGCAATTCTTTCTCCTTATCCCACTGAACGGCAATCGACATCTCCAGATATTCCGCAGCGAAATCATAAGGATAACGTGTATATCCTCTTTTTCGAAAATAATCATAATACGCTAATTTAGGAGAAGAGGGCTCAAACACCTTGGTATAGTAAAAAGGTAACGTCCCATATAATATGCTTTTCAACTTCATCATCGAACCGGTAAACATTTCATCTAGTTTTTAATAGGGCGTAATATACGAGAAATATCTTAATATACATAACAAATCCCCGTATTACAACCGATAAGTAATAATACGGGGATTTATAGGGAAAAAATAGGCTACTCTATTTTTACTCGGCCAGCCATTTATTCATCTGTGTAAGGATCCGCTCCTTCATATCCTCCGGCATATTGCCGATACGGGCACGATGGCTACCTCGGGGCTGGATATAGATTTGCTCGTTCTTCTTGCCTTTGAAAGCGGGAACCATGGCTGCGCTCCACGGGTCGATCTCGCCATAGATGAAGATCATTTTCGGATCGTTGTCTTTCAAGAAGTTATAGATCTTGTGGTACAGAGCCGGACGGAAGTCTACTTTACCGACCAGTTCCTCGGGAAGCATGATACGGTTCAAGTATCCGTGGGCGCTATCGATCGTAAGGTATTTCTTGAAAGGTTTTACGTCATAGCCATAATAACCGAGCTCACGGGCGGCTTGTACGAAGAAAGAGATATTCGGCTGGTTCTCGGCGAAGTAATCAGGACCGCTGATTTCCATCAAATGATCGAAGAGCGCCTGATCGTCGGCAGACTTGGAAGGGATCGTACTTATCGAAGTTCCCCACTGCCAAAGAGCGAATGAATATTCCAGTACGCAATAATCCAATACCTCGGGCATCGGGATACGGAATGTCAAGTTCTTATTCTTACAATAGCTCTCCAATAAAGGGAGCATATCGGACTTACGTTTCAAGACTTCCAATTGAAAATCCTGTATCTTCTTGCGTTCCGCTTTCGTACCTACCTTACGTAAGAAAGGTTCGTGGCGGCCATCCTCTACGCCTTTACATAACGGACCGACATAAGGAACGGAGAAATCCACGTCGTCCGGGAAAAAGGCACGGTAAAGCATTGTAGTCTGTCCCCCCTTACTGATACCGGTACTGATCCATTTTTCCGGATAGATCTGCTTGAATGTATTGCGGACGTTATGTAAATCGTACGCAGAGTTCTCGGCGGTCAGATAATCCCAGTTTTTAGGTTCCGGCGTCGACTCCAAGAAATAACGGTACTCCACAAACACTAAGTTCGCGTTCAATAGTTTAGATAGTTCTTCCTGATATTTCGGATTGAGCGCATAAGCCGCTCCATATCCTTCGGTCACCATAATGGTAGGACGATCATAACCTACATGGCCTACGATAACCCGTTGCGTAAATGTTCCGGCGGCGGGGTCTTTTGGATCGACCTGCTGAGTAATACGTACTACATATTTCTCCGGATAATAATCGGATTGAAGTTTTTCAATGCCACTAATTCCTTTTAGGGAGGCAAGCTTCTCTTGTAAATCTCCGGGAGCGGCCATTACCGTCATCACCGACAGGAAGAAAAGAAGCAAGAAGTTAAATGTTCTTCTCATGGTAATTTAGTCTTTTAGATATTGTATTGTTCGTAATAATCCCTCATATTTGGCGCGTTTCACCGCCGAATGTGCAAAGATACGATTATAATCCTCACGGCTCAATGCCTTGAGGTCGTCTTTTTTAAGGGAGAGCAAAGAAGGGGTGGGATGAAAGGCTGCTACTGCCGTAGGCATAGCGAAGCGGTTCCAAGGACAAACGGCTTGGCAGGTGTCGCATCCATAGATACGGTTACCTAAAAGGACGGCTTGCTCAACAGGGATTTCTCCACGATGCTCGATCGTAAGATAAGAGATACATTTACGGGCATTCAAACGTTTCGGCCCTTCCAAGGCTCCGGTAGGACAAGCGTTCAAACAGCGGATGCAGGAACCGCAGTGATTCTTTTTGGGGGAATCATAGGTATCGACTACCAAAGTTGTCACGATCTCCCCAAGGAAAAAGAAAGAGCCTTTGCCCGGGATGATTAGATTCGTATTCTTTCCGATCCATCCTAAACCGGCTTTCCAAGCCCAATAACGTTCTAACAGAGGGGCGGAGTCCGTGAATACACGGGCCTCATTGTTGGAGGGATGATGCTCGGTTATCGCTTTCCATAATTGGCGAAGTTTATCCTTTACGACCCCGTGATAATCTTCTCCATACGCATAATACGAGATATAAGGTTCCGCCGGATTCCGGAGAACTTTCGGATAATAATTCAAGGCTACTGAGATAACTGATTTGGCACCTTCCACCAAGCCATCCGGATTGAGACGAATTTCCCGATGATTCTCCATGTATTTCATTCCAGCATGGTAGCCTTCCGCGATCCATTGGTCAAAATAAGCCTCCTCGCTCCCGGCCTTCGCTACTTCAGCGATACCGCAAGCGGAAAAGCCTAATTCCATAGCTTTATCTTTTATAAACTGGGAGATACCCATTATTCAAAAACTTTAAACTCGTAGCCTTCTTTTAAGAGCCATTCGACAGCCCGGGGCATTGCCTCACGCATATTGCGCTCGGCTTTCAAGGAATCGTGGAAGACGATAACAGAACCATTACGGGTATAGTTCTTTACCACGTTGAAGACACCGTTCGGAGTCATATGAGGGCTATAGTCACGGGTGACCACGTCCCACATCACGATATGATAATGACGGCGAAGCCATACTACCTGCGGAAAACGCATATGCCCATGAGGAGGCCGAAATAAATTGCTGGGAATATATTCGGCTGCCTTCTCCACATTCGCCAAATAATTCTTCGTCCAGAACTTGATACCTTGGATATGGTTGAACGTATGGTTACCGACACGGTGCCCACGATCTATCACCATCTGGAAGACCTCGGGATGCTTACGTACATTATCCCCTACCATAAAAAAGGTAGCCTTGATCCCATACGTATCCAATATATCTAAAACCCAAGGGGTAACCTCGGGAATCGGGCCGTCGTCGAAGGTGAGATACACACACTTCTTCTCTGCCGGTATTCGCCAAGTTACCCCCGGGAACAGTGCCCTGTAAAACCAAGGCGGTTGTTCTATAAACATACTTTGTTAGTCTTTTGCCACTGATCCGTACGCCATACGGTAATTATCAAATTCCTCTTGATAAGGCTTAGCGAACTCCGGATTGTATTGTTTGCTTACACGCAATACCTCTTGGAGAACCGCCAAGTTATGACCTAAATCACTCTCGACAGATGATAATTGCCCCGGACGCAAACGGAAATACCAGTTTATACTGCGCAACGCATTGTCCGCTATACCTTTATAAACCATCTCCGCCTTCTCCTTCTGGCCCAACTCGTAATACAGCTCACCTAAAGAAAGAGCGCTATAATCCAACGGAACATTCTCGGGAGGCAATACTTCCATCGCCTTATCCAATACGTTCAGTGCTTTCTCATTCTTGCCCTCAGCGACCAAAGCGGCAGCCAACTTACTGAACAACGCGATACGATAGCTCTTGCACATCCGCATTACATTCTCATCCAAGTACACACCCGGCGTATTGACACCACCCCATTTGAACTTATTCATCACGTTGTCATACATCTTCTCCGTATTGATCGAACGAACAGTTCCCTGTGTCTCCATCGGAACGATCTGATAAGCCATACCGGTCTGCTGGAAGTACGGATCCAATTTCACGAACTGATCCGGGCTTACGGTAATCGCGTAATAGATCGGACGGTTCCAGTCATTCGTCTGCAACATATCCAAGATAATCAACTCTTGCTTACCCAAGACATCCTTGCCTTTCAAGTCAATCTTCATCTCTTTCTGCAAATACGGCAAGTTAGCGGTATCGATCACGCCGGCAGCCATAACCGCAGCGGAATCTACCCCCATCGTCAATGTCTGCGCAGGAATATAATCTAATTCTTGATTGATACCCGGGATCTTCTTAAACTTCGGATCGTTGCTACGAACGAAATCAAGAGCGGTCTTCAGATCGATCGACTTATCCGTCATCGGGAATACATAAGCGGCATCACGAGTACCTTGCACATAATCCTCCGGTTGCCAAGAGATTGGAAGCGGATCGGACTCGTACGCTTGCTTCTTCATTTGGTTGATATACCAGTCGGTTTGCAAATAGCTCGTATTACATACACGTACATCCGTACGGATACCTTCCACCTCCTGTGCGTACCACAACGGGAACGTGTCATTATCACCATTCGTAAATATGACAGCGTTCGGCTCGCAAGATTCCAAATAGTTCGCACCAAAATCACGGCAAACATAACGGTTCGAGCGATCATGGTCGTCCCAGTTCTGCGCACCCATCTGGATAGGAACCAACAAGCACAGTACCGTAGCGACAGAACCCGCTATCACCGGAGATAACTTGCCATACTTCTGCAATCCTTTCGCCAAGGCCGCCACACCGAAACCGATCCATATACAGAACGCATAGAATGATCCGGCATACGCATAGTCTCGCTCACGAGGTTGATACGGCGTCTGGTTCAAGTAAAGCACGATCGCGATACCCGTCATAAAGAACAAGAAGAACGTGATCCAGAATCCCTGAATGCCCTTCTTTCCGGCATAAGCTTGGAATAGAAGCCCCAAGATACCCAATAGAAGCGGTAACATATAATATACGTTATGCCCCTTATTGTTGATAATATCGAACGGCATATCCTCTTGCGGGCCCACTAAAGCCTCATCAATAAACGGAATACCGGTTATCCAGTTACCATTCGAGACCTCACCGTTACCTTGTATATCGTTCTGCCGTCCGGAGAAGTTCCACATGAAATAACGCCAGTACATGAAATTCAGCTGATAAGCGAAGAAATAACGCAAATTCTCGGCAAATGTAGGTTTCATCACCGTCACCATCTCACCGCAACGGTTGAACTTCACCGGTGTACCTTTCACTTGTGCCCACTCCTTATAAGCAGCCACATGACGTCCGTCGCTACTATACATACGGGGGAAAAGCATACTCAACTCATCCACGTATTCGTATTCCGTATCGTAACGAGAGATATAATAATGATCCTTCTCGTTTTTATCTTTCTTAATGACACGGCTCCAAGTCGGCTCACCCTCTTTCGATACAGGTACGCAAGTACCGCCTTGGTTCTCACGCTTCACCTCAGAGACATAGGTCTGACCGTAGATCAACGGAGTCTTACCGTATTGCTCGCGAGCCAAATAAGTACGCAAGGTAAAGATATCTTGCGGAGCGTTTTGGTTCATAGGCGTATCGGCTGTCGCACGGATCAATGTCAAGGCATAGGATGAATAACCCACTACGATTACCATCAAGCAGACCAAGATCGTATTCAGCATCTTGATATTTACCTTCTTGCTCATGAACAAATAAGCCGTCAAGGCCGCCGTGAGGATCACGGCGATCACGTAACCGCTACCGATAAACGGAATACCCAACAATACGATCGAGAGGATAAAGGATATCTTCATCCGCACCGGATGGATCTCGTCTTGCATCGTCTCCCAGATCGCCCAGATCAAGGAAGCCGCCAAGATAATCACGAACGCATATACACCCGAGTTATACGGCATACCGAACGTATTGACAAACAACAGCTCGAAATAACCGCAAACCTCAACCAAGCCTTGTACGACACCATACATCATCAAGCCCACGATAGCGAACGACACCAATAAAGCGATCAGCGTACCCTTCATCGTAGGATTCGGGAATTTCTTATAATAATATACCAACACGATAGCCGGGATACACAATAAGTTCAGCAAATGGACACCGATACTCAGACCCATCAAATAAGCGATCAGCACGATCCAACGATCGGCATGCGGACGATCGGCGGCTTCTTCCCATTTCAAGATCAACCAGAATACCAAGGCGGTAAACAAGGAAGAATAAGCATATACCTCGCCCTCCACGGCGCTAAACCAGAATGTATCGCTAAACGTATAAGCCAAAGAACCTACCAAACCACAACCCATGATCGTAATCATCTGTCCCAGACACATCATCTTATCGTCTTCCACGATAATCTTACGAGCTAAATGAGTAATACTCCAGAAAAGGAATAAGATCGTCAGGCCGCTAAAAAGGGCGGACATCGTATTGACCATTACCGCCACCTTGGAAGGGTCCGAGGCGAACTGCGTAAATAAATTGGCTGTTAACATGAAGAAAGGAGCTCCGGGCGGATGGCCTACTTCCAATTTGTATGCCGAAGAGATAAACTCACCACAATCCCAGAAACTGGCGGTGGGTTCCATTGTCATCAGATAAACGGTAGAAGCGATCAAAAAAACGACCCACCCCAACACGTTGTTGATTAGTTTGTACTTTCCCATACTTTGTATAAGTGTGATAATTAATTGTTTCTACTTGCATACCCACACGGGCAGTCGGCCGCAAAGGTAATCATTTACGTTTAATACCTAACGTTCCATTCCCCTATAAATTATATAGAATAGATTAGAATTATATTAAACAAACCTTATCACTCAAGTGTTAATAGAATAGTTGAGTATTAAAATTATAGGGAGATGAAAGAAAATTATGAACTAATTGATAATGAAGAACGCCACCAATATGAATTTCATATAGAGCGATACGTTCCCAGAATAGAGTATATAAAAAATAAGGATGGGGTAATTTATCTCACCCACACTGAGGTTCCCATGGAGCTTGGAGGTAAAGGAATTGGTAGCCAATTGGTGGAGAAAGTGCTCTTGGATATCGAAAAGAAAGACTTACGTCTCGTTCCGTTATGTCCGTTCGTAGCTGGATATATCCAGAAGCATCCGGATTGGAAACGCATCGTAATGAGAGGTATACATGTTTAATATTTATAACAAAATTATATGGGAAAGAAGATCGAATATACGAATGGTGAACTCACCATTATCTGGCAACCGGAGTTATGTCAACATGCCGGTATCTGTGTAAAGACTCTTCCCGATGTCTATAAGCCGAAGGAGAGGCCCTGGATACAGATAGAGAACGCAACAACCGCGGAATTAATTGCCCAAATCAAGCAATGTCCGTCTGGCGCGTTGACATACCGAATGAATAAAGAGGTGAAATGAGGCACCCCCCGCTTGTTTCATCTTGATAGAAAGGAGTATTCCGCATCGGATACTCCTTTTTTCGCCATAAGGGCCTCTTTCTATGATTTTTTGCTAGTTTTGTGATCTAGATTCACTATCAATGAAACAAATATGATAAAAAGACATTCTATCTTAACGGCAATCCTGCTTTGTTTCGTCGCTTTCACACAAGTGATGGCACAAGAGATGCAGGAACCCGAACCACTTCCGATCGACCCAAAGGTTCGATACGGGAAATTGAGTAACGGATTGACCTACTACATCCGTCACAACGATCAGCCCAAAGACCGGGCAGACTTTTACATCGCCCAAAACGTAGGCTCCATCTTAGAGGAAGAGAATCAACGAGGTTTGGCTCACTTCTTGGAACATATGGCTTTCGACGGCAGTAGGAACTTCCCGAATAACGGGATGGACGAATATATCGAGAGTGTAGGTATGCGCAGCGGGGAAAACTTCAACGCCTATACCTCCTTTGATGAGACCGTCTACATGATTACCAACGCCCCTGTCAACAAAAGCGGCGTGGTTGATTCTTGCTTATTGATCCTTCACGATTGGTCCGGGTTCCTAGCCTTGACCGACTCGGCTATCCAGAAAGAACGTGGGGTCATCCGTGAGGAATGGCGTACCCGACAGGATGCCCAGACTCGTCTATGGGAGCAGCAACTACCCAAGATGTACCCGGGAAGCCGTTACGCGAACCGGATGCCGATCGGTTCGATCGACGTGATCGAGAACTTCAAGCCGGACGAGTTGCGGGCTTACTACAAAAAATGGTATCGTCCGGACTTGCAAGCGATTATCATCGTGGGAGACGTAAATGTAGATCAAGTGGAGGCAACGATCAAAAAGATGTTCGCCGATGTCCCTGCCCCGGTCAACCCGGCAAAACGGGAACAAGTATCGGTTCCCGACAATGATCTACCTCTGATCTCGATCGCCAAAGACAAGGAGGCATCCAATACGATCCTTTATATCTTCTATAAACACGATAAATTGCCCAACGACTTGAATCGTACGATTGCCGGATTGGTAAAGGACTATATCCAGCAAATATGCGCGTCGATCATGGACGAGCGTTTCGATGACATCTTGCATCAAGCGAATCCTCCGTTTATCTATGCGGAAGCCTACGACGATGATAATTTCATGATCGCGAAAAGCAAGGGAGCATGGACCGTAGCCGCTCTTGCCAAGGAAGGCGAGATCGATTCCACACTGACCACGCTTGTCAAAGAGACTCAACGGGTAAAACAATATGGCTTTACGCCATCCGAGTATGAACGGGCACGCATCAACGTGTTGAAACAATACGAGTCCGCTTACAACGAGCGGAATAACCAAAAGAACGACGCTTATGTCCGTGAATACGTGAACCATTTCACCAACGGCGGTTATATCCCGGGCATTGAGATGGAATACACGCTATTGAACCAGATCGCCCAGAATATCCCGGTAGAGCAAGTCAACCAATATATCCAAGATATGATCGGAGAGGATAATATCGTGATCGGGTTAACCGGACCGGATAAAGAAGGTATAAAATACCCGACCGAGGAGAACCTGCTCCGTACGTTCCTCAAAGCACGACAGATGCCGGTAGAGCCTTATAAGGAAACTGTCTCCAACGAGCCTTTAGTCCCGACCTTGCCGACCCCGGGCCAGATCACGGAGACAAAGACCGGCCAGCACTTCGGAGCGACAGTATTTACCTTAAGCAATGGTATCAAGGTGGTATTGAAGCCTACCGAATTCAAGAAGGACGAGATCATCATGACCGCTACCAGCCCGGGAGGAAGCACTTTATTCGGCACGAAGGATATTGATAACTTAAAAGTTTTCAATGACGTGATCGAGATCGGTGGATTGGGTAATTTCTCCGCCACGGATCTAAGTAAGCGTCTGGCCGGAAAGAAGGTATCTTGCGCCCTATCGCTCAGTCAAGATAGTGAGAACGTGAACGGAATGGCCGCTCCTTCCGATTTGCGAACCTTATTCGAGTTAATTTACCTTAGCTTCACGGCTCCCCGCATGGACGAGGAGGCCTACGCATCTTTCGAGACACGGACAAAAGCGCAATTGCAGAATATGGAGTTAAATCCCATGGTCGCTTTCAGCGACTCTTTGTCTAAAGCGGTTTACGGAGATAATCCTCGTGCGTCACGTCTTCGTCCACAAGATTTCGAACATATCAGTTATCCTCGTATCATGGAGATGCGCAAGGAACGCTTCTCGGATGCTTCCGGTTTCGTATTCACGTTTGTAGGTAATATCCAGATCGATAGTATCCGTCCGTATATAGAGCAGTATTTAGCGACATTGCCATCTCAAGGAAAAATTGAGAAGGGAAATCCGGCGGAGGTTCCATCGACGCGTAAGGGAGACTATATGAATCGATTCAACCGCTCCATGGAAATCCCGAAAGTAACGGTAGCCAACCTCTATACCGGACAGATGGAGTACAATCTGGAGAATATCATCACCGCTACCGCATTGAAACAAGTTATGGACTTGGTATATTACGAGAAGGTACGCGAGAAAGAAGGAGGAACGTATGGCGTCGGTGTATCCGCTAGAATCTCACCTTTCCCGGAAGGAAGAACGACATTACAGATATTCTTCGATACGGACCCGGCTAAGTGGGAGCAGATGAACACAATTGTCCGCAATGAGTTGAAACGGCTTTCCGAGGTAGGCCCTCGTCAAGAAGATTTCAAGAAAACACAGGATAACCTGCTGAAACGTCATGCGGAAGTCTTGCAGGAGAACAGCTATTGGTTGAACGTATTGGATGATTATTATTATAAAGGATTTGATACCGATACGGATTATGAGTCGATTGTTAAGGCGTTGACTCCCGAGAAGATAAAGGCATTCGCCCAAAAGCTTTTGGGACAGGGTAACCGGGTAGAAGTTATCATGCAACCCTAGTTACTATTTTGAGAGGATGAGACGGGGCGTGCCCCGTCTCTACTTTGATTTCTTTAGTTTAAAATGATCGAATCCTTCCCCATAAACCCCGATTACGGCGCTTTGGGATACAAAGGCGGTCGGATCAATATCATTAATGATACGGAAAATCGTAGTGGATTGCCGTTTTTTAGCGAGCACGAACATCATCTTCTGTTCTTGCCCCGTATATAACCCGGTAGCATCGATCACCGTAACCCCTCGGTGCAACGCATTAATCTCCTTACCAATCTCTTGATACTTCTTCGAGATGATAAAGAATTGCACGGACTGGCGGGCACTGTTCACGATCTGATCCAGCACGAAACTACAAACATATAACGTTACGAAACCATATACCACTTTCTCCCAATCCTTTAGCACGAAATAACTGGAGGTGATAATAATCATATCGCAGATCATCATGACCCGTCCCAGCGTTATATCCCGGTATTTATTGATGATAGCGGCAATAATATCCGTTCCACCCGTACTACCGTTCGAGGAAAAAGCGATACCGATACCACTTCCGCAGAAAGAGGCTCCCAGCACACATGCCATAAACGGTTGATCTTGTAATAAATGCATCCCGGCTGTCAGCTCCTGGATAAGGGACAAGAAAAAAGTAAGCGTAAACACGGCGAAGATCGTCTTGATACTGAACTTAAAACCTAATATTTTCAAGGCAAGCATCAGCAAGACGGCATTAATGAGGAAGTAAGTGTACTGAACGGGAAATCCCGTAGCCCAGAAAACAATGGAAGCGATACCCGGCACTCCACCTGTCGTAATGTCATTCGGCAAAAGGAAAACGGTCCATCCGATACCGTAAAGGATCATCCCAAGAGCGATCATTAAATAGTCCCGTGTCTCCCGAAACAGGACTTGTCTGGATAAGGAAGAAATTGATAAAGTAGATTTCATCTCATTTGTTTATTTTTAGCGGGCGCAAAGGTAATGAAAGTTATTGATAGGAAATGCTTCACCTTATATTTAGCCGGAAATATAATGGTTCACTTTCCCCTATTTACAGAGACGTAAGCAAAAGCCAAGGAATGTTAACTATTTATCAGTAATAACCCCTTTTATATAACATCACCTTTATTTAGAAAAGCTCTATAAACGAGAACATGAAGGAGAAAGCAGGCATTTATACGCCTTTTCCACACAAAAAGACCCGTTTTTCGATAAGAATACCCTCGTTAGATTACACATATAGTCCCGTTCACCCACGCCTGTACAGGCGTAAACCCACACATATAGTCACGATAGGCTACACATATGGTCATAATGGGCGATATGACTACCTTATAATGGGCATTGTTACCCCCTAACGACTGGACCATAAGGCATAAGATATGAGATAGGATGAATTAATTTCGCTAGAATAAAAGGCCGTTTTTCAACAAGTCACTAGCGGATAGACGATTGCTGTTTTTTTCTTTCGTTTTTAGGAGCGAGACGTACTTTGGCCCGAAATAATCGATTCTCAAGGACTTCAGTTTACAAATTGTCACATTGATATTCTAACCGGAACACGCATAAGCCCTTTCATCCAATTGTAGAGACGGGGCGTGCCCCGTCTCTACAACCAAGTATGTATGAGCTGCAAATATAGACTTACAATCTCACATTCTCCATTTCCTCACACTTCTCTTCCCGCAAGCGTTGAATATCCTTAAGCTGGCGGTCGAAAAACATGAGCAAATCATTGATGAGCCGTCCGTTCTGGGATAAAAGCAAAACCCCATCCATCAATTGCGTTGACAGGTAGCGAACTTTCATATTACTTACATGTTGATCGGGACGCTGCAGATAAACGGCCATACATCTGTACAAAATTGGTGCTATTTGTATCCACGGCAGTTTTAGACCTACCAATAGATTTTTCACGCTTTGCAACTGATGGTTCAGATAATCAAAATCATCCTCATCTTTCTCAAAACGGCACGCCTCTTTCAAGCGTCGTGCCTCTTCCTTAAAAAATACATCACTCAACATTTCCATGTTCGAAACCGGAGCTTCTTGCTCTGAACCGACAGGTTCAGTTACGGGATAAATGTTTTCCACTTCCATAATATATTAGCATTAAGCAGGCGGAAAAAAGAACGGTCCCGCCTGACCCGTTGCTAAACACTTTACCAGAAAGCTGGAGGCACATTAATGCACTCCACGGGGGTACGGAACCGTCATATCGGATCGGTTACAGGCAAAAAAATGCCTGCAACCGAATAGAAGCAGGTATTCTACTCTGCTTTCTGGTTTTAAAATGTTTAGCATTGCAAATATACTTCTTTTTCCGGATATCCAACCTATAGAGGATAAATAATGTCTAGTAAGTAAAAAATCCGGAGCTGATACCTATACCCTAGAAGAGAAAAGTTTCTCTCGTCTATTTAAATTCTTGATGGGGCTAGGCAAGCATGAAAAATAAGATCTGTACTATACGGGAATTCAACGCTAAATCTACGATTAAAGAACAGATAGAAAGTCTTTAGGGGTCAATACTGTTATAGTTGAATTTACAAACCCTTTCACATCCCGCGTAATAATATAATCCGCCCCCGACATTTTTGCGGAGTAGTATTGAACGGCATCCTCCAAATCCGAGCTATTGGAATACAAAGCATTCATAAATATTCCATCGTCTATCGTTGATATCTCAACATAACCGCATATACGCTTCAAGACCTCAAGAAGTTCATCCCAAGAATAACCGTATTTATGAGCCGTATAATTCGCATTGATTAAGGTGAGAGCACTCATGACAATCTTTAGTTTATCCTCTATACAATATCTAAAGATAGTATCAGCATCCTCTTTGAAGCCTTCCCGCTGACATATCATGTCTAGCAACACATTGGTATCTACAAACACTCTCATCCGATTTGTTCCCTTTAAATGAATTTTGCGGATGCTATTGCTCCTTTTCCCATATCATCAGCAGGCACTTCTTTATGTGGCCCCTTCAAATGGAAGCTGTCTATAATTAAGTCAGTCGAAAACACATCGTTTTCCCCATCTTTTGCCCGTATAAGCTCCCGGGTCAACATTGTTTCTAACCACTTACTCAAAGCCTTTCCTTCCAATCTCATCTTGTTACTATATCTATGTAACAAAGAGTCATCTATATTTAAAGTGATTGTTGCCATATATATTTTTTCAAGTTATTGTAGCAAAGATAATTATTTTCCCATTCTATCCGCACATTTCTCCTTAAAAACACGATTATTTCGATACACGGGGAAATCACCAATTATGCATAAGAAGGATTAAGTATGCGTTGAGACTATAAATAGAGCCCCCTCACGCTATACTATCATGGAAATTGCGGAGGAGGCCGTTTCAGTCTAAAGAATCTTATAACTTGACAGAAATTTGTTCACCTTTGTACTCAATTACCTTTGCAGGCTTACCCTTATTATCCCATCCCGCAGGAGCATTCGGGCTTACGTAAATAATATTGAAAGTTCTCTCTGATAACATCCCGGGATAAGAGCCTTCACGACTACCGATTGTCAAAGTATTCGTCGCATCGCTATAATTAAAATCGATCTTCGAATAAGTTCCTTTCTGGTAATTATTGTTCGTACCTTCATCTTCATATAGATAGAAGGAGCCATCCTTTCCGGCATAAATATAGACATCTATCACTTCCGGTTTTTTCTCATTTACATAAGTGATCTCCGGACCATATAATAAGATACCACCTGACGGAGCAAATATCGGCATACGTTCGAATGGAGCCTCAACCTCCTGCTTTTGGCCACCTTTATAACGTTTACCCGTATATAGATCATACCAATCCGTTCCTTTCGGGAAATACACCTCACGGGAAGTCGCTTTATAGGTATATACCGGGGCGATCATCATAGAGGGGCCGAACATATATTGGGTAGAATTATCCCGGACAGCCAAGTCGGAGGCATAATCCATCACCAATGGACGCATAATCGTATAATCATCAAAATACGTCTTACCTGCCAACGAATAAATATAAGGCATCAAGCGGTAACGCAATTGATTATAATACAAGATCGTCTGATAGGCCGGATGATCTTCTGGGGCGATATTATAAATCTCACGCAATGGAAACTGTCCATGCGCACGGTACAAAGGGGTAAATGTGCCAAACTGATACCAACGGGCATTCAGTTCCCGCCATTCCTTCAAGTCGTCATTCTCAACACCGGTCTTGTCATAAATAAGCTGTCCTGTACGATAACGGTTCTCCACGCAGAAGCCACCGATATCCATTGTCCAATAAGGTATACCGGAGATTGAGAAGTTCAACCCCGCAGAAATCTGAGCTTTCAATTCCTCCCAACGAGTACCGATATCTCCGCTCCAAGAAGCGGTGGAATACCTTTGTAGGCCAGCGAATCCGGAACGAGTCAACAAAAATACGCGATCATCCGGATTTTCCTTCAATTGCCCCTCATAAATAGCCTGCGCATTCACCAACGCATACGTATTATAATATTGAGCTGAAGGGCCTAAAGCTGTCGGGCCGGTCAACGCCTTTTGGTAAGACATCGGTGTACAATCCTTAATATTCGGTTCGGAAGCGTCCATCCACCAAGCGTCCACTCCCAAACGATATAGGTTATCATTCATTTGTTTCCAGAATAACTTACGGGCACCGGGGGCATAAGCATCATAAAATGTAGCCACGAATCCAGGTGGAACAAAATCAAGGATGCTATCCTTAACCGCTTGCAGGTAAACCCATCCGTTAGCTGCCAATTCTTTATAATTCTTTGTGGTAGGATAAAATTTCGGCCAAACAGAGATCATGAAACGGGCATTCAAATCATGAATCGCATCAACCATACCTTTCGGATCAGAGAAACGTGCCGGATCAAACTCATGGCTTCCCCATGAATCAGTTTTCCAGTACTGCCAGTCCATGACAATATTATCCACACCCATTTTACGTTTTCGGAGCTCACGCAAGGCCGTCAATATCTCATCTTGCGTTTTATACCGTTCACGGCTTTGCCAAAAGCCCATCGCCCAAGCAGGCATGATCGGCGATTTACCGGTGACATACCGATAACCTGAGATTACCTCGTCCATCGAATCACCATGAATAAAATAATAATCTATATCATTTCCCATCTCCGACCACATAGACAATCGCCCTACTTCTTCTTCCGGACGAGGAGACAATACTTTCAACCCAATATAAGAGCCGGCTCCCTCACGCCATTCGATACGCACCGGGACTTTCTTTCCCGCTTGCAAATCGGCCGTGAATTTCACGCTATTAGGATTCCAAGAGGGCCGCCAACGTTCTTCTACCACCAGTTTATTATCCAAGAAGACTTTCGTATACGCTCCATAGAATAACTTAAAATGATAAACACCACTTTCTTTCGGTTCGATCTCACCTTCCCAAACGACCAAGCTGTTCCTGAAACGGAATCCTTCCGGGAATTTATCAAACGTCTCTCCCTTAAAATCAAACGTCTTCGGAAGAGGTTGGTGCGTAAACAGGGTCTCGTAATCAATTCTGGACTCTTGACGTTCCGCAAAGACCTCCAATCCATTATTTTTATAATAAGTAGCGGTCAAACCTCCCTCTTTCCCATTCTTATCGTACAACTTAAAGATATCCAAGTTCGAATAAGGGCGTGGATCACCGTACCGGGAATAAGAATAGTTATCGAATAAGACACCATAATTCTTGGAAGAAACCACGAAAGGCACCGATATCTTGGTATTATACTGATACAACTCCTCATTTTTCGATTTATAATTAAATTCATCCGACTGGTGCTGCCCCAATCCATAGAAAGCCTCGTCTTCCGGTGAATTAAATTGCTGGCGAGTCGTATAGCCTTTGCGACCTTCTACCTCTATCGGCGTAAACTGCCGTCCACCGTTACTTTCTCGCAATATTAGCTTACCCGACATATCATAGAATGTCACTTCTCCCGTAACAAGACTGACGGCCGCACGTAATTTGCCGGTATTCAGAAATACGGAATCCGAAGTCGATTCGACATTCCATTTTACCGGGGCCTTTACCGGAGCGACACGGACTAAGCTCTGCTTATCCTGAATCTTAGCCTCCGGGCTTGCCGTCACTTGAAGAACCTCATCATTCACAACCAACAAACGAACCGTTTTCGATTGGTTCAGCTCGCCTTCCGGCAAGCTGACCAATATACCATTCGCTATCTTTTTATATCCGGCCTGCGCCGAGAATGGTAAGACAGCCAATAGCCCATATAACAATAAATACTTACATCTCATATCCTCTAAATTTAAAGAATTAATAACCCGGATTTTGTGTTAATTTCGTATTTAACTCAAGCACAGAAGTAGGGATCGGGAAAACGGTTGTAAAACCGGTATTATCCACTACGTAATCGCCAGTGGCGACATTATGATGCACTCCCGCATAACGATCAGTCGTAGGTTCCGTATAAGTCCCGAAACGTATTTGATCCTGACGGCGCATCCCCTCATAAGAGAATTCCAACATGCGTTCATCCAAGATATCTTGCAAAGTCACGTTACTTTTCTGTCCGGCTTGTACACGGTCACGAATCTCATTCACTTCCGCATCACCGCTTTGTCCCATACGGACTTTCGCCTCAGCCGCCAATAACAAGGCATCTGCATACCTCCAGAACACCTTATCATTATTATGATTCAAATAAGAAGAAGTCGTATTATCCACCTCATATTTAGACATACGGGCTCCCGCAAATTTTAATATCTGGTTCGGTACATCCTCCTTAAAATCAACAACCACATCCATTGGGTTATAGCATAACTGAGCTCCATCGCCTAAACCCGCATCTATCGGCTTGCCATCCACGAACACCGGTCCATAAAAGAACGTCATATCCATACGGGGATCTTGTTCATCCGTACCGTACTTGAAAACTTTCATCTGTTCTACGGTAGCGCAGGCACCATTCCAACCTTGCAAGCCATAAGCGGATGCGTGGGCCGCATATAATGTACGAGTCGGATTATAATCGCTCACTTTATAGGTAGTACCATCACTCGGTTGAGTCCAGATATTTTCTACCGAACTATCGTTTGTCTTGGAAAAATTCTGGGAGAAGTTGGGTTGTAGACTATATCCCTCCTTCTCTATCTGTTTCTGACAATAAAGAACCGTCTCCCAAGCGTCACGAGTCGTACCATCCAACGCGATCTTAATATTTTTGCCCGCTTGGTTTACATACGGCGCAACTTTAGCGATACCACCCACCAAAGAACCATCATTCCAATCATCTTTTGACAAGATAGGACTATTAATAGCGACTTTCGCCATCGCCATATACCCCACAGCCTTGGTCACCCGGCCATAATACTTGCCCATATTCTGGCATTTTCCACTGGGCAAATGGGGAATGCAATCCGTCAACTCATCCACAATAAACTGATAGACCTCGCTTCTCGAAGATTGATTCACATCCGCCATCACAGTCTTCGAAGAAGTAACCAGAGGTACACGACCGAATAAATCGACCAAATGATAATACAGAATCGCACGCACGGCACGAGCCTCATATTGATAATCTTGCAGATAGCTCTCCCCACCCGCTTGAATGAAGGTCTCCAGATTATCGATCGAGGTATTACAGTTACCGATAATCGTATATAGCGCATTCCAAGTACTCTTTATCGTAGCGTTACCCGGACCATAATTATGCAAAAACAAGGATTGCCATTTACCTCCATCTACCCAGTCGCCTTGTCTTCCCGGCAATATCCAAGCATCGGAAGAAAACTCTTGTAAAGTATGCACATTATCCGTACTTCCATATAACCGATTCCCAAATGAGGTATAAATCGTAGCGATCGTATTTACATACACCAATTTCTCACTTTTATAAGCTTCTTCTTCCGGTATCTTACTCTTGGGATCCTCATCCAAAAATCCGGAACAAGCGGAGAATAAACCACCTAAAATCAGCATGGAGCTCACCAATACTTTTTTCATGACAATACGTATTAAAAGATTAACAATTAGAATTTAACACCCAGTGAGAGTGAATAAGTACGGCTCAACGGATAAATCAATTTATCATCCACACCCAACGTACCCGAAACAGAAGATTTAGACGCCACATTCGCCGAGTTGATAAGCGGCGTCATACCAGAATAACCTGTGATGGTCGCGACATTGTTAACAGAGAACGCCAAACGCAAGGATTTTAAATACTTCTCAATCTTCAGTTTCTTGACGGGAATATTATAACCTAACGTAATATACTCGATATTAACATAGTTACCATTTTCCAGATAATAATCAGAAATCTTGATGTCGTATATCCGCTTATCCAACGCCCCATCCAATATATTATAGGTTGGATACAATGATAAATTATTAAACGTCAAACTTGTACCATTATAGATTTTATGCCCGAACGCCCCATTTAATTGAACCGCCAGATCAAAATCTTTATATCGCATATTAACAAAGCCACCCATATATACCTTTGGTAACGCTTGACCCGCTATATAACGGTCACCGCTATCCGATAAGTCCACTTTGCCATCGCCATCCAGATCCGCGATATCATAAACAAACTTACCATCTTCCTTCTCTACCAATCCGTTGCAATGAGGAATATAGAATACGCCTAAGGGTTGTCCCTCCGTCAAGTAAGTAACACCCGCATACTGGGTTAAGCTAGGAGCGTTCACCGCCGATACTTGGATATATTTACTAGTCGTAAACTCTGACCCCATATATGTACCACTTAATGATTTAAGCTTATTCTTCTGGAAAGACAGATTCGTACCCACGGTTAATGAGAAATCTTTTTTCTTGATGATATCGCCGCTGATCGCTACCTCAAAGCCGTTATTGGTCATTTCTCCTAAGTTCGCAAGCATAGACGTATATACGAACGGAGGAACCGGAACGGTATAAGTGTACAACATATCTTTCGTAGTAGACGCATAATAATCCATTGTCAAGCGAAGACGGGATTGGAACATCGCTAAATCCACGCCCACATCAAACGTATACTTCTTTTCCCAACGCAAATCCGGATTTGGATTTGAATCGATATAGAAAGTAGTCGTAGCCGATCCATCCACCAAGGTCGTTCCATTCGGAGCCATCAAGGAGAGGGATTGATACGGATCGATCGCATCTTGATTACCGGTCACGCCATATCCGGCTCTCACTTTCAAGTTATCGATAAAAGTCAAGGACTTCATAAAAGCCTCGTTCGAGGCGATCCAAGCGACAGAAGCCGACGGGAAGAATCCCCATTTATTACCATAACCTAATTTAGAAGAACCGTCGCGACGGACATTCGCCGTAACTACGTAACGGCTATCATACATATAATTAAAGCGTGCCATATAAGATAATAAAGCGAAACGGGTAGCATTAGAGGTAGCGTCACCCCAACTTATGTTAGCACCGGCTTTCAAGTTATTATAGGTAAAATAATTCGTCTCGTAACCGCTGGTTTTCGTGGAAGACTCGAACAAAGACTGTGTCTGCGCCTCCAATAAAGCCAAAGCGTTAATGCTATGCCGTCCGAATTCCCTTGCGTAATTCAATTGGAGATTTCCCATCAAGTCATTTCGTTCCGCATATTTCAAATAGGCCTGTCCATTCCCGTTCATCGAACCCTGTTGGATATCATTCGGGATATAACGCCGGTCATTCAAGCTATAGTAAGTATACGAACCGAATCCCGTCAAGTTCAATCCCTTGATGATCTCCACGTTTACACGTCCGTTCACGTTCACATGAGAGGCTATTTTCTTATTTGTGATCTCCAACATACCTAAGGGGTTATATACCTCGATCGCGGTCTTATCCTCATCCCAGATACCCGTTTCCGGATTCTTATAGTTCGGATACGTAGGATTGTAAGCTGCCGCCGAATAAATCGTACGGTACATATCAAATTGATGATCGCCTTCCCTACGTGATCCAAACATGCCTAAATCAAACTTCACCCGTTTCTGGAAAGCATACTGGCTTGCGTCCACTTTGGCCGTATAACTATTGGAAGAAGAATTCTTCAACAAACCCGGACGGCGGATCACACCGAGAGAGGCCCTTAGATTGGAATTATCATTACCGCTCGTAAATGAGAGATTATGGGTCTGGGTAAGACTGGCAGAACGTTCCACCTCCTCAAACCAATTCGTACTCGCTCCCATATCATTCGTACTCAATCCCATAGCCACCGCACCGGCACGCCATTCATCGGCCGTTAACATTCCCAAGTTCTTATAAACCTTATTAACACCGAATAAACCATTATATTCAATTTGAGCGAAACCGGCTCTACCCTTGGCAGTCGTAACGACAATTACCCCGGACGCACCCCGTGAACCATACTGAGCCGTCTCCGAAGCATCTTTCAAGATAGTCAAAGACTCTATATCGGAAGGAGAGATGGCGTTCAACATACTTAAATCTCCAAATACCCCATCGATGATAACCAACGGATCATTGCCTCCGGATAGAGAGGTAGTACCCCGGATACGGATATTCATATCACTCGTAGGGTCTCCACCTACATTACTGATAACAACACCAGCGACCTTACCCTTTACCGCATCCAAAGGCTCCGTAACGACACCCGAGTTCATATCCTCTTTCTTTACTTTCTCCACAGCACCAGATACGGAACGCTTGTTTCCTATGGCGTAACCCACAACAACAACATCATCCAGCCTTTGAACGTCTTCATCCAATGCAACATTAACCACCGAAAGATTCCCTATACTCACCTTCTTACTTACATAGCCAATATAAGAGAAGACTAATGCCGCTTTTCCATTTTGTACTTCCAG
Source organism: Parabacteroides sp. AF39-10AC (assembly GCF_003635405.1). NCBI lineage: Bacteria > Pseudomonadati > Bacteroidota > Bacteroidia > Bacteroidales > Tannerellaceae > Parabacteroides > Parabacteroides sp. AF39-10AC. Next base: position 158,600 of record NZ_QTLP01000009.1, read on the forward strand.
CACATAATTCCCGTTAAAGTCGGTTATCGTCCCGTTTTGGGTACCTTCCTCCAGCACGCTGACACCGATCATCGGTTCTCCTTGGGCATCTTTTACAACCCCGCTAATTTTCTTATTTTGTTGCTTTATTACCGCATGGATCTCTTTGTTCGCCTTCGCTTTGTAGATTATAATATGCTCATCTTTTATCTCATACGTCAATCCCTGTTTTCTCAGAACCTTATTCAAGACATTCTCGAGTGGCTCTTTGCTGACATCAACAGACAAAACCTCTTTCAAATTGACTTCACTACTTTTATAGATAATAGAATAACCAGATTGTTTTTCCAACTCACGGAACACTTGTTCTAAAGTAGTCTGATTCAGAGATAAATCAAGAACAACCGGAGACTCTGTGGCAGCTAATATATTACTCGTATTTAGTATTAAAAATAACATGCCGATTGCCATAACACGAACTATAAAGTATGGAACACCATACTTTACACGAATTCCTGTGTCTTTCTTCATGATAGATAAATTTAAATATTAACAATAACTAGAGGTCATTTCAAATAGCTTGGCTCCTACACTCTTTTCCAGATTTCACTTCATAGGCAAATGAATTTAAGTATTAAACGTTCTTGACTAGCTTGATTTTTCCATCCTTCTGAATATATGTCCATGAGCGTTGGTAAGATAACTTTTTAAGAATATCATCCAAACTCACGTGTTTCCGGAAACTTGCGACATATTTATCATACTTTATCGACTCGGAGTCTATCTCGATCCTCACGTTGAACCGCCTTTCCAATATGGTAGAGATTTCTGCCAACGTCTGATCCTTAAACACCAGAATACCGTCCTTCCAGCACGTATAATCTTCCGCATCCACCTCATGGCAATAGAGTTTACCTGTATGGCTATCTTTAATTACCTGCTGATTAGGAGATAATATCATATTCTCCTTGCCATGATCCGTCAATACTTGCACGGAACCTCTTTCCAAGGTCAACACGGCTTGGCGATCAGTATCATAAGCCTTGAAACTAAAACGGGTACCCAATACTTTCGCCGAGAATTGCTTCGTATGTACGATGAACGGGCTCTCCATCTTCTTCCTGACATCAAAGAATCCTTCACCCTGTAAGCACACTTCACGGTTATCGGAAAATTCGGCCGGATATGTCAAGCTAGATCCTCCATTCAACGTAACTTGAGTACCATCAGAAAGGGTGAGATGCGTGATAGCACCCTCCGGAACTTCCACGACAATAGGCGCTTGAGCCGTTAAGAGCTGCCGACTATTGATGATTCCGATAGAAACGATTACAGAAGAAAGAATCAAGATTGCGATAGAAGCGGCCACCGGCCAATAACGGAATAGACGGGTTCTTCTAGTTGCCATCAGATTATAACGACGTCCCAACTTCTCTTCCACCCGTTTGAAAACAGCCTCTTTTCCCTCCTCCGCTTCTTGAACGGATAAAGTGTGTTTCGCTTTTATCGCATTTAAAAGCTGTAAAATCAGCTTTATCTCTTTTTCTTGATTCTTTTGATTATCCACAATCATACACTTTTTACTTGTAGGAGCCACCTACATTTGATTAATGATTCTATAAATAAAGAGTATGGAAGTCTTTTTTACCTATAAAGGGTATCACGAGTTTAACATTCATTAAAACAACAGATGAATTCTCCTTTTAACGACATTGTAATATCGGCTCACCGCATCCAACATTTTCCGGATTGCGATATTCATTTGTTGCTCCACGGTTCCTTCCGTTATTGACAAGGCTTGAGCGATCTCTTTATGCTTCATTCGCTCTTCACGAGCCAATAAGAAGATTAATTTGCAGCGTTCGGGGAGTTCGGAAAGGGCTTTATTATATACCTCTGTCATCTCGGCGTCAAGCAGATCACTATCTACCTCATTCGTATCTATATACAAATCTATCGGTAGCTCATCAATGGATATGTTTTGGCGTTGATGCTCTTTCTGTTTCAAGTAATGGAAAGATTCGTTTCTACTGATGATAAATAACCAAGCGTTCAGGTCTTCTATATCAATCAATTCTTCCCTTCTTTTCCATAGGATACAGAATACCTCGGATACGACTTCCTCACGATCTTCCTTATTTGGCAGAAAATATCCCACAAAACGATTGACCGTGGCATATTGTATGTCAAACAACTCACGAAAAGAGGCATAATCTCCTTTCGCGACACGAGACAGTAGAGTTTTTAATATGAATTCGTTTTTCATTACGATTAGTCAAATCCATTGTCTTTCATAACAGATGGACTCATCTCTCTCCTTTTGTGGCAAAAGTAATAAAAAACTTATAAACAAAAAGCCTTATCAAATATTTAGCTTCTTCTTAATAAGAGGGAAGCACTTATATATGATAAGGCCTATAAAAGATACAAGACTTACTAACTATAAGCTATGCTGGAACATCCAAGCCAGATAATCCGGTTCGGCGAAAGCGTTATCCCAACTGTTATGGTCTACACCGGGAAATTCCTTATAACGGACATCAGCTCCTGCTTTCTTCAATGCCTCATTAGCGTCACGGGAGAATTGTACATCGACTACGCTATCGGAGCCGCCATGATAAATACTGAAAGCCGTCTTGCCCTTAAAGTTTGCCAAACGTTGCAAATTCGCTCCACCACAGATCGGGGTGGCAGCGGCAAACAGGTTCGGGTAACGCATCACGATATCGAACGTGCCCATACCTCCCATCGATAGGCCGGTTACGTAAATGCGTTTCGTATCGACCTTACCTTCCGCTATATAACTATCCAATAATTCCTTGACTGCGGCCATTGATTGCGTGGCCGGGGCATTCAACGGATAAAAACGCTTCCCTTCTTTTCCGGCGTTCAATCCCTTATATTCAGACCAAGTCTTCTCTGCCGGGCATTGAGGCGCTATGATGATAGCCGGATATTTGGTTTGATTCTCGAAAGAAGCGAACATATCGCCACCATGTACTAATTGGGCCTCATTATCCGACCCTCGTTCGCCCGCTCCGTGCAGGAACAGGATTACTGGGTATTTCTGCGCCGGATTATAATCTCGGGGATACAGAACCCGATAATTCAATTGATAACCATCACGAGCCGTAAACTGCTTTTTCAAAAAACTAGCCTTATCACCAGCATATCCAGCAATGGAGAGAAGAAGGCAAAGAGACAGAAAAAAAATACTTCTAAGTGTTTTCATAATCATATATTCAAATGTAAATACTATCTACCTAGATCGATAACTTCCGCAAATATAATTAAATAGTCTGTTAAGGCGTTGTATAATATCAAGATTAAACCAACTATTAGGACGTGAGCGGATTCGTTGGGATGCTTTAGATGTAGATTTGAGCTTGTCTATCATAGCAAATCCAGATAAATACCCGTTAGTAAGTAAATAATTGAATATTGTATGTATTTTGTAGAGACAGATTGTCCTATCTCTACAAAATACATTTGAAAATGATACCGAAAGATTATTGGGCTTCCTGTATTTTTGTCGCTTCTGATACACCGTTCTCGTTGAATGCCTCGATGGTGAAATAATAAGGCTGGTCGGTGGACAGACTCTTTAATAGTAATTCATTCTTTCCGTATAGGAGCCATGAATTGTATAGTTTATCGGGAGCGATACCCCAACGGATGTTGTAGCCTTGGCTGTTCTTGACAGCGTCCCAGGTAATCATCGCGTCACGGCGATCCGCTTGGCGAACGACCTTGAAGTTCTTCACCGTCGCAGGCTTCTTGCCCTCACCGATACCGAACACACGCAAGTCCGAGATCGCCAGATGAGGCGTCGGGACCTCTATATTCTTATAACGGACATAACGGACACGAGCCGGATTATCCACTTGTACGTAATCATTCGGGACATCCTTATAATTATTCCGGCGATCCACCAACGTTACCCAATCCTGCCCGTCCAAAGAGCCTTCCACCGCATAACGGTGGCGTAAACCGGGAATACGTCCATACATATTCGATTGATGATCGTGATAATTCACTTGCACGGCATATACCATAGCGGGAGCCTCCAGATCGATCTCTACCCATTCGGTATCTCCATTCGTGCGAGCCATCCAGAATGTCTTACATTCCTCATCCGTCAAGTTGGCCGGAAGGAAATTGGCGGAGGTCTTGGGACGGTTCGATTCCGTGAATCCTTGCGCGGCGGGAGCGGAACCCTCCGCATACGAGGAAGCTTTCACCGGCTTTTTATAAGAAAGCAACATCCACCCCGTAAACTCTCCTTTCTTTCCCGGCTCGGCGGGAGCGTAATGCGGATAATCACCGAAGTTATTATCACAATACATAATGCCCTCCTTATCGAAGAAAGTAGGATACATGCAGAGGCGACGCTCCCAATTCACCGTAGCCGAGAGAGACATAGAGGCGAAATGCCAATAATTACCTCCCGGCCCCACCAAGGTACTTCCGTGTCCGGCACCATTCATGAAACCACCGGGCTTATAGCTTACCGGGTTATGCGATTGATACTTATACGGACCTAATGGGGAGTCCGCCACATAAACACCATCGGCATATACGTTGAATTCCGTACCGGGGGCGGCATACTGCATATAATATTTACCGTCGTGCTTGGTCAGCCAAGCCCCTTCCATATAGCCTCCCAATACCGTATCGGTATGGTTCTCGCCAAAACGTTCCCAGCCATGCTTCGGCATATCCAAGCCGAAAAGCTCGACCGTCTCACCCTCGATCAAGAAACGGTCATCCTTATTCAGTTTCTTGCCCCGAAGCGGATAAACATTGGAAGAGCCCCAGAATAAATAAGCTTGCCCGTCATCATCGATGAATAAATCCGGGTCTTGTAGGTCGTGGAGTATAGCAGGAGTAGCGTTCCAATTACCGGATTTCGGATCATCGGTATAAAGAACGCTCATGGAGCCGGACGGATCACCCATCACATAAAGCACGGAATCCTTATAATTATGAGCGGCGGGAGCGTTGGAACCCTGAGGATACCAGTTTTTACCGGGAGTGATAAAATCCCAGTTCAATAAGTCTGTCGAATGCCAGTAGCCATGCGAGCGGGTTACGAACATATAATACTCGCCCCGGAACTCCACCACGGCGGGATCGGCCCCCGAACGGTACGACAGGTTGTTCGACGAGTTATAAATCATATACGTATAATCCACATTAAGCGGATTACAATACGTATTCGCCCGCATGGATTGAGCGGTGGCGGAACCTCCGGAAGCAGCCAAGAACAGAGCCGAAAAGATATATTTTGATAATAGTTTCATGTTGATATGTATTAATTTTTACCGCAGAGAGAAAGAAGACTGATTCGCCTCGTCGGCAGAATTCAAGCCTACCCAAACCGTGAAATCACCCGGCTCGGCTTTCTTCTGCATATCGATACCATAGAAAGCCAGCAAAGCTTCGTCAATCGTGAAAGAGACTTGCTTCTTCTCGCCCGCTTTCAAAGTCACCTTCTCGAAACCTTTCAGCTCTTTAACCGGACGGGTCACGCTACCCGCCAAGTCGCGGATATACATCTGGATGACCGTCTCGCCATCCACCTTACCCGTATTCTCTACCTCAGCCGTTACCGTGATCTTACCCCCTTTCGTGAAAGAGTTCTGATCCAGCTTCATAGAGTTCACGGCGAAAGTCGTATAGCTCAAGCCATAACCGAACGGATACAACGGTGTGTTAGGCACATCCATATATCTGGATTTATAATCCGTATCCGGAGCTTCCGGAGGAACCGGGCGGCCTGTCGGTTTCTGATTGTAATACAGAGGCAATTGACCTACCGTACGAGGGAAAGACATCGTCAAGCGAGCGGACGGATTATAATCGCCACTGATCACATCAGCCATACCATGACCCGCCATCGTTCCCAGATACCAAGCCTCCAAGATACCGTCGACATGCTGATCCTCCCAAGAAAGATCCAAAGGACGTCCGTTCACCAAGATCAAACCTAGAGGTTTACCCGTCTTTTTCAATTCTTTCAACAAGGCTTGTTGAGCGCCCGGCAATTTCAAGTCCGTACGGCAAGCGGCCTCACCACTCCAGTTGAAATCCTCGCCCATAGCCGCCAATACGATATCCGCACGGCGAGCCGTAGCGATCGCCTCAGCGAATTTAGATGAATCATCAGTCAAGAGATCACATCCCTCGGCATAAATGAACTTCACGTTCGTACCGGCATATTTCTCGGTCAGGCCCTCGAACAAAGAGATACTCTCCTCACGCTCACCCCGGCCGGCCCACTCGCCATTCTGGTTGATCTTATCTTTTACCATCGGGCCGATCAAGGCTACCGTAATATGCTTATCCTTCGAGATCGGAAAGAAGTTATTATCATTCTTCAAAAGGACGATCGAGCGAGCGGAAGTCTCACGAGCCTCTTGCAAGAACTCCGGCTTCATGATCGTATTCTTCTCACGCTCATTGTCCAAGTAACGATACGGATCATCGAACAAGCCCAAGAGGAACTTCATCTCCAAGATGCTCGCCACGGCACGGTCGATATTCTCTTCCGAGACTTTACCCTCTTTCACGGATTGTACAAGATATTGGCTGTAGATGCCACCCGTCATATCCATATCGATACCGGCGTTCGCAGCCAGTTCCCCAGCCTCCTTGTCATTTCGCACGATACTATGGGCTACCATCTCATTGATACCGGTATAATCGGTAACCACGAAACCATTGAAGCCCCAGTCCTCACGTAACAAATCGGTCATCAACCATTTATTACCCGTGCTGGGCACTCCGTTGATCTCATTGAAGGAGGCCATGAACGTAGCGACTCCCGCTTCCTTAGCCGCTAAATAAGGCGGCATATAATAATTCATCAATGTATTTTGCGACAACTCGGACGTATTATAATCACGTCCGGCCTCAGCGGCCCCATAAGCGGCAAAGTGCTTGCAACAAGCCAAGACCGTATTCACGTCGGCCAACGAACGCCAATCGTTTCCTCCTTGGAAACCCTCGACACGGGCCTTCGCGATCAAGCTTCCCAAATACGGGTCCTCACCGGCACCTTCCATTACACGTCCCCAACGGGCATCCCGGGAGATATCCACCATCGGGGCGAACGTCCAAGCGATACCGGAAGCGCTCGCCTCATCCGCCGCGATCGCCGCGCTTTTACGCATCCGCTCCAAATCCCAAGAGCAGGATTCCGCCAACGGCATCGGGAAAATCGTACGATAGCCGTGCACGACATCATAACCAAACAATACGGGTATCTTCAAACGGCTCTCGGACAGAGCCATCTCTTGCATTTTACGTACGCCATCTACCGTATATACATTAAACAAGCTTCCTACAAGACCTTGTTTCAGCAAAGTCTCATAATCCCCCGTCATAACCGGGCCGGTTACATCCCAGTTACAGGAGTATTGGGCCATCTGCCCCACCTTTTCCTCCAAGGTCATTAATTGGAGCACAGAATCTACACGGCGTTCAATATTTTTGTCGCCGCTGAAGCTTTTCCAGCCACTTACAGCGGGTTGCTGGCATCCACCTAAGGTAGCGGCAACGGCCGCACCAGCGATAAAAGTCGTTAACCTTTTCATTATTCGTATCTGTATTATTTGTTCCAAGTTACCTGCGCCGATTTCACGTCCCGGGAGTTCGTACCTACGTAAATATTGAATAAGCCCGGTTCCCAGATGTATTCCAACGCGCTGTTATAAAATTTCAAGTCTTCCGGCGTAATCGTAAAAGAGACTTTTCGGCTCTCACCCGGTTTCAAGGAGATCTTCTGGAAGTTCTTCAACTCTTTCATCGGACGGGAGATGCTGGCAGCCGGATCGCCGATATATAACTGTACGACTTCCTCGCCCTCTAGCTTGCCCGTATTCGTCACCTGTACGCTGGCGGTCAATACACCGTTCTCTCCTTGCACACTCGTCTTATCCAGCTGAAGATCACCGTAAGAGAAAGTCGTATAACTCAAGCCATAGCCAAACGGATACAAAGGATCGTTCGTGATATCCAGATATTTAGAAGTGAAATGATCATCCGGATTCATTGGGCGGCCTGTTTTCTTAGCATTGTAATACAAAGGAATCTGGCCTACGCTACGAGGGAATGTAGTCGTCAATTTACCGGAAGGATTCACGTCGCCGAACAATACGTCCACCAATCCGCGAGCCGCGGCGGAACCTCCATGCCAAGCCTCAACGATCGCGGAGAATTGGCTATCCTCCCACTCCAAGGTCAACGGACGGCCATTCGCCAAGACCAACACCACCGGTTTACCGGTCTCCAACAAAGCTCTTAACAGCTCTTTCTGGCTCTCCGGCAAACTAATATCCGCACGGCTGCAAGCCTCTCCGGACCAGTTATTCGGCTCACCCATCACGGCGATGATACGATCCGCATCTTTCACTTGCTCAACCGCTTCCTTCACCAAACGGGTATTCTCCACCGGATCAACCTTCAAGCCACTGGCTTTCGCCAACATCGGCTCGTTCGTCAAATTACATCCCTTGGCGAAAATCACACGGGCCTTATTGCCAACCATTTCCTGCACGGCCTGCACTACGGAAGCTGACTTCGCCGTATCGATACCACACCATGTCCCGAACAACTCAACCTTCTTATCCGCCAACGGGCCTACCACGGCGATCGTCCCTGTCTTTCGCAAAGGCAACAAACCCTTGTCATTCTTCAACAAGACAATGGATTTGCCGGCGATATGGCGAGCCGTATTCATATGCTCATCCGTGAATGTATTCTTTTTCGCACGATCCGCGTCCAAGTAGCGATAAGGGTCCTCGAACAAGCCTAATTTATATTTCGCCTCCAATACACGGCGGCAAGCCTGATCGATATCCGCTTGAGACACACGGCCCTCTTCCAACGACTTCTTCAAGGTCGTGATATAACCATTTGTCATCATATCCATATCCAAGCCGGCATGCAAAGCCAAGGCCGATACGGTCTGCGTATCACCCAAACCATGATTGGTCATCTCGCCGATCGAATTATAATCGGAAACGACAAACCCATTGAATCCCCATTGATCACGAAGCAAATCGGTCAATAACCAACGGTTACCCGTAGCCGGAATCGCCTCCACCAAATTAAAGGAAGACATGGCCGTGGCACAACCAGCCTCTACAGCCGCTTTATAAGGAGGGAAATACTCATTAAACATCTTGATACGGCTCATATCCACCGTATTATAATCACGACCGGCCTCGGAAGCGCCATACAAGGCAAAGTGCTTCAAGCAAGACAAGATCGTGTTCTCTTTCGTCAAGTCATCTCCTTGATAACCTCTCACCATGGCGGCGGCGATCTTTCCACCCCACCAAGGGTCCTCTCCACTACCCTCGGCGATACGTCCCCAACGAGCGTCACGGGCGATATCCACCATCGGGGAATACGTCCATGTCACACCGTTTGAGCTGGCCTCGATAGCGGCGATACGGGCACTTTGCTCGATCAACGTCGTATCCCAGCTACAAGACAAAGCCAATGGGATCGGGAAGATCGTATGATATCCATGAATTACATCCAGTCCGAACAAAAGCGGAATTCCTAAGCGAGATTCCTTAACCGCTATCTCCTGCAATTTACGGAACGTCTCCAGCTCCGAGCCTCCCGTAGCACCCAGCCAGCCCCGACGAATCGTCTCGTCCGCACCTTCCGAGCCACTCAAGATGCCGGGAACACCACCACCGGACAAGTTCAGCTGTCCGATCTTCTCATCCAAAGTCATTTTACCCATCAACTGATCGATAAACGTATCCATCGCTCTCGTATCTTGAACGGGCTTTTGTCCGTATGCCGCAAGTGCCAAACAAGCGGCGAATGATAATATAATCTTTCTCATGTTATTTAAATATTAAGATTCTCTCGCATTATGGATCGTGAAACCCAAGTTCTTCAAACCGTCCTGGATTTCCGGACAGCTCATAAACAAACGCCACAGAAGGCCCGTACGGTAATTCTCGATCATCGGGGTGATCGTACATTGGTCTATCGCCAGATAACGACGCGGATACCAATTCTCGCCTTCACTGAAAGCGTCGTAAAAACCATACTTACCCCAGATGCTATCTCCCAGATTGAAATAGAAATGCTTCAATGCCTTCGAGGATTCCTCCGGTGTATACGGATAACTGCTCAAGGCGGCTGTCGGCGTAATTACCCCATGATCGTTGGAGGGCATATGCGCGTTATAGCCTTTCACGGAATAGCTGGCGGTCAATCCCCAGCAAGCGTCGCTATATCCCTTGAAGCCCTTCGGATTCTCCGCGCAATAACGGTAATCGATCAATACGTGATTCCGGTTCAAGTCCCAGTAGTTAGCGTATCGATCCGATAAGCCGACCGGACATAGGCCGATATAAGAATAATGTGCCCAGAACAACGGACCGCCGTACTCCTCGGCATAATTATGTTTCAAGATCAAAGGTAAATCGTAAGCGACCGCATCGCTCTTGATCCCTCCTTTACGAGCCCATCCGTTATGATAAGCGGAAGCCGGGATCGGATACGTAGGCGAAGACGCCGCCAAAATATAAGTAATCAGACATTCATTGTAACCTTCCAAAGGAAAATTCATCTCCCATGCGTAATTCGGGCTCCAATGCCAATACAATACATCCTGCCCGTTCAAATACCATGTCCATTCCATCTCACGCCATAGCTGGTCAATCTTCGCGGCCAACGCTTTCTCGCTCGCATTACCGTCCTTGAAATATTGGCGTACGCATAAGAGACCTTGCATTAAGAAAGCGCTCTCTACCAAATCGCCTCCGTCATCCTTCTGGCCGAAAGGCTTTACCTTACCCGTAGGTCCATGCATCCAGTGAGGCCAGACCCCATGGAAACGATCGGCCTTCGCCAAGTAATCAGCGATTTGATGAAAACGGGCCACACCTTCCTCACGGGTGATAAAACCACGCTCAATACCTACCAACAGCCCGGCGATGCCAAAACCACTACCTCCGGTGGTCACGATATCAGCGTCGTTCTCAGGATACACGCCATCCATATGGATACGCTCACAGGCCAGTCCGGAGGTAGGCTCCGCACCTTCCCACATATAATTAAAGTGAGCCTTTTGTATATAGGTCAAGAATTCATCATCCGACTGAAAATCCAACTTACGCTCACTGGCCGTAGACTCTGCGGATGTGTCACTTTTCTTGGCCTCATGACAAGCGGTCAACGAAAAGCCAAGCAACAGGGTAACAACGCCTGTACGGAAATAGGTATTCATAGATATATACATTTAAAATAGTTATCGTCTCAATACTTTACTCATCGGTGAACGACCGCTCTCTCCCAATGCCTCGATCGAGAAATAATAGTCCGTATCCTTATCCAAGCCCCTGAAATCGTACATCGTATCTCCCAGTACCGTGATACTGTTGTACAATTTATCCGGCGCTATACCATAATAGATATTGTAAGCGTACGCCTCTTTTACCGGCTCCCAAGTGATCATCGCATTCCGCTTATCCGCTTTTGAGCGTTCCACCTTTAAGTTCTTAACGGCGGCGGGAGCTTCTCCCAAACCATTTCCAAAAATACGAAATCCGGACATAGCGAAGTTGCCCGAAGGCACATGTTCGTTCACTATTTTCAAATAACGGGTTTTCAAAGGCTCACGCAACTCGATATAGTCGTGCGGAACGTCCTTGTCGTTATCGCTCTTATCGACTACCAATTCCCAATTTTGTCCATCTATAGAATGATAAATACGATATTGATGATACAAGTCCATCGCCTTATTATGCTGTACGGCTCTATGCTCGTAATAGTTCAACTGGATCGCACGTACCTCTTTCAATCCCTCTAAAGAGATCTGGAGCCATTCACCCGGCTCTCCCGAGCGGGCGGACCAGAAAGTACGCATGCTCTCATCCGTTACATTCTCTGGTACTAACGTACTATCCATGGAAGAGGCCATCACCGGTTTTCCATACGATAGCAACATCCAGCCGGAAAACGTATTCGCGATATCATCTACCTTCCCTTTCGGCGTAAGCAAAGGATAGTCCCCGAAAGCGGTGTTCGAATACATCACGCCATCCTTATCGAATGCCGTAGGGTACAAACCAATACGACGCTCAAACTTATATTTCAAAGAAAGCATGCAAGTAGCCACATGCCAGTAATTGCCATACGCATCCTCGAAAGTACCACCATGACCGGCACCTTGTACGAAACCTCCCGGCTTATAGCTCATCGGGTTATGTTTCTGGTAGGTGAACGGGCCCATCGGCTTGTCGGATACATAGACACCATCCGCATAGACCTTGAACTCCGTTCCCGGCGCACCGTATTGGAAATAATATTTACCGTTATGCTTGGTCACGAAAGCTCCTTCCGTAAAAGGCGCTAAAGTCGTACTATCGTCATTGTTCATCCCGAAACGTTCCCATCCGTGTTCTTCCGGGCGCAGCATCATGATCTCTTGGATCTTGCTGATCGGGTGGAAATCACGGCGATCCAATTCCACTCCCTTCAAAGCAAACTCATTACTTGAACCATAGTACATATACAAACGTCCGTCATCATCCAGCAAAAATGCCGGGTCCCAGCTAGGAAGAGCCGTTTTCTCCACATACCGCTTGAACTTTCCGCTTTTCGGGTTCGTACTATACCAAATAGGCAATCCCGCATAGGTAGAACCGGTATAGAACAAGGTATCTCCACTTACGAAAGCGGCCGGAGCGCACAAGTCGTCATCTTCCGGATAACGTTGGAAACCGGCGAATACAAACTCCCAATTGCTCAAATCCTTGGAATAATAGAATCCGGCTTGGTTCGTGGCGAAAAGGAAATATTCCCCTTTATACATGACCATCATCGGATCGGCCGTAGAGCGGAAAGAGCCATTCTTTACCAAATCCGGCAGATTCGCCCGGAAGCAGTAGCTCAAATTCATCGGGTTGCAATAGGTAGAGGGATGATCGGCCGTAGCGTCGAACCAGCGGGTGGCTTGCTGAGGAGCTTTTACCCGTACATCACGAGGATCCGCTTCCATCCGGATATCTATTTTCGTATCGTTATCGCCAAACGTGCGATAAGCGTACTTCATCCCCGGATAATACACGAATAACTCATGATCGTAGCGGCTTGCTTGTATCTTATAATAGCCTGTCGCATCGGTGGTATAATGAACCGGGCTAGCCGTGAACATCACTGTAGCGCCTTCCAAGGGCTTGCCGTCCGGTCCGGTAATCGTACCTTCCAGAAAATGCTCTGGGGATACGGTAATATAGTAATCGCTTACCTGCCCTTTGATCACGATCACGGAATCTCCCCGCTCGTTTACTTGAGCGTTTACGGTAGAGACCGCAAAGAAAGAGGCAAGGAGTGATACGAGCATACACTTATTGTAGGCTTTTAAGGAAGCGCTAGAAACTCCTACGTCTTTCCGGAAAAACATGTACGTGTTTTCCGAAAAAGACGTACATGTTTCCGAGAAAACACGTACATGTTTTTTCCAAGAAGCGATAGCCCTATTTATTCTATTACATGCCAGCATATTATGTTCAAGATAAGTTATTGTTGTTTTTTGTCGCATTATTATTTTATGGATTGAATCTTTTGGATACCTTTCTGGACATCCGGATGGCTCATGAAAAGGTTCCACAACAGATTCGTACGGTAATTCTCGATCATAACCGTTACAGGCGCTTGATTCAATCCCATAAATAAGGGAGACACCCAATTTACAGTCAAGTTGAAAGCATCCCGGAAACCGTACTCACCCCATAAGAAGCTGCCATGGTTACGATAATAATTCCGCAAGGCTTTCATGGAAGCGTCCGGCGTATAAGGGAAAGAAGCCAGAGCGCCCGTAGGTGCCATCGTTCCGTTATCCCTGTGCGGCATCGGCTCCTGAGCTTGATAGTTCCAAGCGAAATCGCTGGCGGTCAATCCCCAACAATCTTCTCCATAACCTACATACCCCCCTTGGTTCTCGATACAATACCGTTGATTGATCTTTGCCATTTTCTGGTTGTTCTCGAAATAATTCGTGTACTTATCCGTGAACTTATGTGGGTCCAGCCCGAGATAGGAGTAATGGATAAAGAAAAGAGGACCTCCATTAGAGACACCTACTTTCAAGTTCTCCCCATAATAAGTATTGCCATTCGTATACATCTTACCATCTTCTACACGCCCCCAATCGGCACGGTATTCTTGCGCATACTCCTCTTGGCTGGCCCAGCCGCTATAATACATCTCCGGAGAGATTCCGTATTTCGGCCCCATGATAGCCAACATATAGGTAATCATGGTCTCATTCCAGCCGATCAATTTATGATTGATCACCCACGCCTGATCTGGAGACCAGTGCCAATATAGATATGGGCTGTCCTTAAATTGCTTATACCAGCTCCATTCCACGTTTTTCCATAGATTATCGATGCTCTTACGGATTTGTTTCTCCTTGTCATTCTCTTGGTTGAAATATTGACGAGCCGTTAACAGCCCTTGGAATAAGAAAGAGGTCTCCACCAAATCACCTCCATTATCTTTCGGGCCGAAAAAAGCAACCGTCTTCCCGGTTGTCCCATCGATAAAGTGAGAGACCGCCCCATGGAATTTATCCGCTTTCTCCAAGAAAGAAGTGATTTTCAAGAAACGCTGTACGCCCTCTTCCCGGGTGATAAATCCCCGTTCGATACCCGCCACGATCGCCATGATACCGAAGCCGGAAGCCCCGGTAGCGATCATATCATTCCGTCCGGGAATATTCTCACGGGCAAGACCGCTGTTTGGCTCCGCTCCCTCCCAATAGTAACGGAAGTTCGCTTCCTGTACCATATCCAGCAATTGCTCGTCCGTCATTGGATAGGTAGTGGCCGAGACTGTCTGGGAATCATTGGATTCATTCAGCGCATAATCCACGGCCGTCACCTTATAATAAGCCTTTTTACCAACCTCTCCCAAGAAATCGGTATAACGATTCATCCAAGGGCGGCGGACAGCGACCGGCTGGTAAGTGATCCCGTCGAAAGAACGGTAAATGCGATAGTATTTTATATCCTCCTTTGATTGAGGAATCCATTTGATATCGATATGACGCTCATAAGCCTTAGCTTCCTGCAAGACCGGAGCGTTTAAGGTACTTACCGACGGAAGGGAAGCCGGCAAAAGCTCTATATCATCCAGATAAATCGTATATTCGTTTCCATCGGCCGTACCGGGACGAAGGGCTACAGCCGCTAATTTCTTGATGTTCGTATCGTTCACGGCGTTTAATCCGAAATCCTTCAAAGGAATGGATACGGAATGCCATACGCCGGGACGTGTATCTTTCAGATAATTTCTCAGGTTTAGGTATTGGGTATACGTGCTGTCCGCATAACGAATAGCGATATTGGGAAGAGCGGCAGCATTCATGCTCTCTCTCAACTGCACTTGCATAGAGAGCGTAGAAGGCTCACGAAAGAAGTCATTGCCACGGACCGGGCAATATTGTATCTCGCTATACCAATCTCCACTGGGAGCGGATACATAGGTAAGCTCCAAGGAATTACCGGGCGTAAAAGCGACAGAGCCGGCAACCGGAAGATGATGTCTCGCATTTTTAATCCAAGAAGGTGAGGTATATTTCGCTTGAGAATAAAAGTAATCCCCTTTCATCAAGCTATTCTCGAAGAAAACATAGTCGTAAGGTTTCTCCACCGCTTGCAAGCTGGCGGATAATAAGAGAGTAGTTAGTAATGCGATGTGTTTCATGATGCTGATATTTATATAAATAAAGATATGATTTGAGATAAAATAGGCGGTGCCAAACGGGTTGACACCGCCTTGCCAAACTACAAAGGTCTAGTAAATAATGAGAATCTTATATTACTCTGTTACTTCCGGCTCAAAAGGCACAGGCTCAGCTTCTAAGTTAGGATTCAAGTCAATTTGATCCTGTGGTATCGGATAATATTCGCTTTCTCCTTTCACAAAACCCGGAAGTTCTTGAGTGGCTCTGTCCGTACGGACTAAATCGAAGAAACGTTCGCCCCATTCCAATGCCAACTCAACTTGACGCTCTTCCAGAATTTGATCCAAAGTCGCATTTGCAATCGGAGCTAAACCAGCACGTTCGCGAACCAAGTTTAATGGAGCGTCTCCATTTTGTCCCTTACGAACTTTAGCCTCAGCGTTCATTAACAACACATCAGCATAACGGAATACACGGATATTATTATTATCGCCATATCCAGTACGTCCCGGAGTCATTTGATTAGCCGGTGTATAAGCCTTTCCATTATAAGCAGTCGGTTCACCCGGTTGAGCGACAGGAATATAATCACCGTCACGAGTAGTGGCATCCGTCATGAGGAACGTTGTTTCCGCACGAACCGCTTCACCACGTTTAGAGAATAAATTACGGATTTTCTCAGTCGGCTCAATAAATGCCCATCCAGAGATAGGAGCCTCTCCACGAGGACCTTGGAACGCAAACCAGTTGTCAGAAGAAACGATATCACCACTTCCATTTCCAAAGTCAGTAAATTGATACTCTAGCAAAGACTCATTACACAATTTTCCCGGAATCTTAAACAACTCATAGAAGTCATTATACAACTCAAACTTTCCGCTATTGACGATATCCTCGGTCAAGGCCAATACCTCATCCCATTCATTATCATACATCTTCTGTTTCGCTTTCAACATCTCAGCGGTATATTTTGTAACCGCTCCCGGATGCTCAGACTCATTCGGACGAATAGCCGGTAAGTTTGCTATACAATAATCCAACTCGTCATAAATGTACTTCTTTACATCCTCTTTCGTATTCTTGAATACATTCAGTTCTTGATTGTCTAACAAAAGAGGCACATCGCCAAACAAATTTACCAACTGGAAATAAGCATATGCTCGGAAAAAGCGAACTTCAGCAGCATATTGAGCGTTTAATTGCTTGTCTGACTCACTCGTCAAATGTTTAGCATAATTCTCTAAAGACTCCAATGCTGAATTAGAAGTAGAGACAACATAATAGCAGTTTCCCCAAAGGCCACTTAATGCCCAGAAAGTAGTCAAACGATCATACTGGAATTTACTAGCATACTCATACTCAATCTGGTCCGTAGGAGATCCTCCTTTATTCACATCGTCACCGCGAACTATGATACATCCATACGAGGACCAAGACCCCAGATAACCACGAGCGGTCGCATATACACCGGAAACAGGCATATACATATTCGATTTATTCGTATAATCAATACCCTCTACCTCTACAGTATTCTCTGGAAGCTTATCCAAGTAATCACTACAACTGGATGTCAGCAATGAAAAGGCTAAAGGGATAGCCCATAAAATCTGTTTTTTTAATATATTTTTCATATACTTCTGATTAGCATTTAAAGATTAATAAATAATACGAAGACCTAACGTATAAGAAGATGCTAAAGGATATACACGCTCATCAAATCCATAAGAAGAAGATGCTATCTCACCTTTCTCGTTCTTACTACCCAACTCTGGGCTGAAGCTGTTTGCCTTGAAAACAGTTAAAGGACGATCAGCAGTCAAGCTCAAACGAATGCTCGGCATCTTGAATTTTCCAAAGTCTTTCTTCGGGAATGTATAAGCAACTTGTACATTCTGAATACGGAAATAAGAACCATCTTCTACATAGAATGAGTTAAAGTTAGAGATATTCCAAGGTTTTACAGAACCTTTCGCAGACATATATTCGTTAGTAGAACCCTCACCTGTCCAACGATTCTCGAACTGATCTAAGTCATAGTTCAATTCAGAGTGCCAACGGCGGTCACCACGTTTACGGTTTACGATCTGGTTTCCAGCTACACCTTGCATAACCATAGAGAAATCGAAATTCTTGTAAGAGAATCCTAAGTTGATACCGTAATTGAAGTTCGGGATATAAGAACCCAATGTTACACGGTCTTTATTATCAATCTTACCATCCTTATTTTGGTCAACATACTTGAAATCTCCGGGCTCCAAACCATTTGCTACAGCAATCGGATCAGCAGCGATCTCTGCGGCATTCTGATAAACACCCTCAATATCATATCCATAGTAAGCATTCAACTCACCACCAACTTGAGAAATCGTACGGAACTCCGCAGAACCACCATATAAATAAGATAAACCATTCAAATCTTTTACCTCATTGTGCAAGGTTGTCAAGTTTGCTCCAATGTAGTAAGAGAAATCTTTACCGATCTTATCAGCCCAGTTAAAAGACAACTCAACACCTGTATTCAAAATCTCACCTCTGTTACCTAATAAGTTACCGGCACCCATTGGCAGAGGAGCATCGATCACGGCATTTTGAGTCAAACGATAATACCAGTCTGCCTCTATTGTCAAACGGCTATTCAACGTACGAAAATCTAAACCGACGTTCGTCTCATTCACGACTTCCCAACCTAACCAACTAAAATAAACCAAGTTCGTATAACCAGGAACAGCGCTTCCTCCAAATATACCAGAGGTACCCATATCTTGCGTAATGGAAGCGAAACCATCACTAGCCGCAACCTTATCGTTACCTAACTTACCCCAGCTCGCACGTAATTTCAGATAATCAACCCATTTCTGATCTTTCATGAATCCTTCTTCTGAAATATTCCAAGCAGCACCTACAGAAGGGAAATAACCCCATTTCTCTTGGTATTTGGAAGAACCATCGGCACGCATTGTAGCAGACAATAAATATTTGCCTTTATAATCATAAGATACACGACCGAACCAAGAAACACCACGATAAGTCGTACCGTCATCGCCAGTTTTACGTCCATCCGCATTACCTTGATTCAAATAGTAATATTCCTCGTGTCCGCCCGGAACACCTGTAGCTTCTCCCCATAGGTTACGCCAGTTCTCTTCACGTACGGATTGACCCAACATCGCGGTTAAACCATGATCACCGAACGTATCTGTATAGGTCAATGTATTATCTAAAATCCAACTGTGATAAATATCATTCTTCTTATTCAAAAGGGGAGTCGAATTCAACTGAGTTCCACCAACCAAAAATTCTGGAGTATAAGCTCTTGTCTGGATAACATTGATATCTTGACTATAAGCCGTTTTAAAGAATAACTTATTCTCCGGCAAGAAGTCGAATTGCGCATAGAAAGAAGGCATTACGCGCAACATTGAATTTTTAGAATCATAATACTCCGCTTGAGCAACCGGATTGTAGTAATACTCACTCAAACCGATTTGGGCAGGAGAACCATATTTCGTAGGATACGGATTCAAGGAGCTATTTTCATCATATACAGGAATAATACCCGGTGTACGGAAAGCTGCTAACCAAACCTCGCCGTTTGGCAAGTTTTGCGTAGAGTTGCTCAAAACAACGTTAGCTCCTACTTTCAACCAATCAAAAGCCTTATAATCCGCTTTCGTACGCAAATTGAAACGAGAGTAATCATTTTTAGAATCCAAGATACCATCTTGATACAAATAAGAGGTACCCACAGAATAAGTAGCTTTTTCAGTACCTCCAGAAATGTCTAAAGAATGGTTGTGAGTTAAAGCTGTATGTAAGATCTCATCATACCAGTTTGTATTCGGAAGTGTTCCCCAAACATTTTTAGCGTTATTTACAACAGCCTGTAAGGTTTCATTACCCATCTCACTGATCATAGTCGCATATTGCTCACTATTAGCCATTTTCAATACATTCGTAGCCTTTTGAAAGCCAACATAACCATCATAAGTAACCGTAGCAGGACGATTCAACGCACCTTTCTTTGTCGTAACCAAGACTACGCCATTCGCCGCACGTACACCATAAATAGAAGCGGCAGAAGCATCTTTCAAAATAGACAAATCTTGAATATCACTATTATTCAAGAAATCAATATTATCAAAGAACATTCCATCTACAACATACAAAGGTTGGCTATCCGTATTCATAGAACCGATACCACGAATACGTACGGAAGGACCGGAACCTGGCTGGCCACTATTCGTAATCTGCACACCCGGCACTTTTCCTTGCAAAGCACTCATCGGAGATGATGTCGCATGTTTCGTAATCTCATCAGCCTTGATCACGGCAATTGGAGCTGTCAAATCCTTAGCCTTACTCGTACCATAACCGATAACAACTACCTCTTCCAAGTTTTGCGTATCTTCATTCATAAGAACATTTACTACAGTCTGTCCGTTAACCGGGACTTCTTGTGTAGTCATACCTACATAACTAAATACTAAAGTTGCGTTCTTGGGAACATTACTCAAAGTATAGTCTCCATCCATAGAGGTTATGGTACCATTCGTCGTACCCTTAACCAAAACACTTACCCCGATAGCCGGGTATCCTGTGGCCTTTTCAGTTACCACACCAGTAACTGTCAGATTCTGCGCAAACATAGTAGTCGCAGCAAGTAACAGGCATAAACAAAGCATTAATTTAGCTTTCATTCATTCTAGTTTTAAAGTTGAACATTTGTTTTTACACTCATTATTAAATTTGAAGCAAATGAACACCCAAACCTAAAAAAGGGCAAATTTTTGTATACTTCAACACTACTGCAAGCCTTGCGCAAGCAGAAAATTACTACTTTTATACTACTGCAATACATATTAATTGTCTTATTTTCAGTTATAATACATTTGTTAATTCAAAAGGAGAACATTATATGTTACTAAACACATTTCACTAAATATGGGAAAACAAAAATGACAAGGAAAACTCATAGTTATGATTTTCTTATTTCATAGTTATGATATTTTTCATTCATAACTATGAAATATCTTAGTGGAACTGGATCATGAAATCTACCAAGCTTTGGCCCTCCGGTAGATTTAGTTTTTTACGCAATCGATAGCGCGCCGCCTCGATACCACGTACGGAAAGATTTTGCATACGAGCCATATCCTTAGTTGGCATATTCAAACGTAATAAAGCGCATAATCGTAAATCGCCCGGAGTCAAATCGGGATACCGCTCTTTTAGATTCGTAAAGAACTTTTCATGGATACGATCGAAATTAGTCTGGAAAATGGCCCATTCATCCTCGCCTGATATATTCTCTTCGATCATGCGGATGAGCTTATCGAAGAATCGTTTCGTATAACTTCCCGATAATTGTTGAGCTTGTATTTCCTTTTTTAGACCTTCAAGGAAATCATTATGAGAGATAACAGACAAAGTAGCACTGGCTAATTCCTTACTCTTATAAGTAAGGTCATTTTCTAATTTTTCATTCTCTAGCTTGACAATTAATTGCTCTTGCGCCCTCAATTGCTCTTCTTGCAATCTCTTTTGCTCCTCGTTAACTTTTTTCTCACGCATGACAATCCACATCGTATACATTCTCACTAATACGACCAGTATACATAAAAACAAAGCAAAATAGATGATCAGCGCCCACCAAGAGCTATAAAATGGACGTTCGATCTTGAATGGATAAGACAGAGAAGATAGCTCTTTTCCTCGATCGTCTTTCACAACCGCATGTAACACAAAATTACCATACGGTAAATTAGAATAAGTCCGTTGAAAATTACTGGTGCCTTCTATCCATTCATTATCAAACCCGTCCAGTTTATAATAGATCAGGAAACGGCGCCCCGTAAAATCCGGATACGAAAACTTAAAAAGAATCGTATTATAGCTATAACTCAATACGGACGCACCGGCTTCCGGTGCGTCCGCTCCCTTGCAAGGGAGCGGAGCGAACTCATTTTCATGCCGATTATAGGCCCTTACCTGCGACAAACTTAATGGAACTCGAGTCGTATCCACATAATTCCGGTATCTGTCATAACGAGCGATCCCCCCGTTTAGACAAAAATAAGACGTCCCGTCGGAAGCCACATAAATATTTCCCCTATCCTCTATGGTCGGATTATCAAACAAAGTAAAAGGAATACGCTGTTTTAACTGGAATCGCCCGGACTCATATCCTAACAATACATATTCCGAATTCCGGATAAACCAATATAAATCATTATTCAAGGAAACAACCCGATAGGTATCGCTTAACTCGGGAAAATCCTCATTCAACAAATCATAAGGAACGATCTTTCCAGTCAAATCCTCATAAGTATAAAACTTACTCCCATCCGAGAAAACAATACGTCCGCGTAATTTCATTACATTAATCGTACCACTCTCATTACCTTCCTCCAGTTTTCCGATATACTCCATCTCTTTCACGCTCCTCAAATCCTCATTCAAGCGAAGACGATAGATACCTTTATACATATGGCTAGCCCATATATTGCCGGTAGGGTCAACCTCAAACGATTTGATCAAATTAGAGAATCCTTCTACATTATGGCTAAATTTCCAACGATTAGTAACCATATCCCGGGTGAAAACACTGAGTGGACGGTAAGACATCTGGAGTAAAACTTCCTTTCCATGGATAATTGTCTTACGTAATGCGGTCCCCCCTCCATTGGGACCCGGTATCTGAGTAGCTTTTCGGCCCTCTAGCTGTAAGGTACCTGTATTATGTCCGGCAATCAGTTGATTTCCGACATCGGAGATATACCATGTCTGTTCTTGAGTACCGGGAATCAAGGTTGGATAACTATCATTCTCAGATAACGCATAAAGACCTTGGTTCGTAGCTAAATAAACAATACCCTTCTCTATCACCATATCATGCACCATACCAATCTGGGCCTCAAGCGGTTCATAAAAATAGATCGGAGAATTCACATGTATCTGCGCGATACCATTATCCAATGTAACCCATAAATTATCCGAATTATCAGCAAATACTCTCAATACCGTATTATTAATCAAGCCATTCTCCCGGTTGATATGCCACAAAGTTTCCCCCTGCTTATTAATCGCTACAACCCCATTAGAAATCGTACCCACAATAAAAGTAGAATCTTTCATCATGACTCCCCGGTTTGCGATCCCTTCCTTTAATATCTCATTGGCTGGTGTATTCCACACAGACAATTTTTTACGCACCTCATCATAGATAAAACATCCACTACGAGCCGAGACCAATAATAGCTGATGATCAAATGGCAAGACCGAAACCACATCATCCTCCAAAACCTTTTTCGAGAGTAACTCTGTAAACTGGCCGTCATCCATTCGACAAAAGCTTCCTCCCTCCATGAACTGAACGTATAGATGATCGTCCAATGTGAAAATATACAATGGGGACAGGTCAGATACACCTTTTCTTACTTTTTCCCCGTCATAAATAAAAAAGCTCCGGAATGATTGAAAATAAATCTCACCCTTATACTCATTAATCGTCCAGAACTCATCATTATTAAGATAGACGTTCATCTCAGACGAACTGAGTGAATGATAAATCAGATCATTCTCATCATCCATCTCAAAATACCCGAACTCCTCGAAAGAGCCGACATAAATACGTCCGTCCTTCGATATATACAAAGCACGGACACCTAGATTATTCGGTAATTTCACAAGATCCCAGTGAATACCGTCAAAAACCAAAAGCCCCCGGTTATTACCAATATACATCTTTCCTCCCGGGCCTTGGGAGACGGCCCAATTCTGGTTTCCCGCTTTGTAATCGCTTACGGAATAATTGATGATTTTAGGAATATAGGGTACCTTCGCATTCCCCGTTATACAAAATAACAAGGCAATAACGCAACAAATCAACATACGAACCAACGTCCTCTTAAGTATCTCCTTCACTATATAGTACAGAATGTTATGTACCACAAAAGTAAATAAAAAAACATCACGTTACACCCTACTTCTTATAAACTCTTACATAATCAATCTCGAACACATGTGGAAAAAGAGAATCATCAATACCCTTTTGGCCTCCCCAATTCCCACCGATCGCCAGATTCAGCAAGATATGAAAGCGTTTATCGTAAGGCCAAACCTCATAGCCTGTCCCCTCGTTCTTAAATGTAAAGTATAATTGATCATCTACATAAAGCCGGTACTCATCTTCCTCCCATTCCAAGGCGTACACGTGAAACGCTTTATAACAATCCGGACACGCAATTTTAGCATTTTTTTGAGTTCCGATCGCATGATTATATTTTTCCGTATGCGAAGAACCTACGATCGTGTCGGGATCATAGCCCACATTTTCCATAATATCTATTTCCCCGCTTTTTGGCCAATCCCCGTATTCCCAATCCGTTGGAAGCATCCAGATGGCCGGCCATGTCCCTCGTCCAGTCGGGAGTTTCGCCCGAATCTCAAAACGTCCGTACAACCAATCCCCTTTTCCTTTCGTAATCAGGCGAGCCGATGTATATGAACGACCTTCCATCGGTTCTTTCAAGGCCGTAATCCTCAACACCCCATCCGAGACCCAAGCGTTCTCCTTTCTGCCGGATGTATAATATTGAGCCTCGTTATTTCCCCATTGATATACATTACCTTCCGTATCATAAGACCATTTCGTAGAATCAGGAAATCCCGTATAGTCAAACTCCTCACTCCATATCAATTTCCACCCGCCTTTATCCATGGGTGCAGACAAATCGATATCACTAGCATTCGCCAGACTGCTCAAGAAAACACTATATAGGATAAAACCAAACAAAAGAAATGAACGTGACATAACAATATAGATTTAAATCAGAATTTCCACAAATATATGAAAAATAAATAAAAGTGTAGATGAAAAACACATCGCAAGGTTATCCCCACAATTATACTGCGAATACCACAGGAGATATACTTCAAGTGGCAGAGAAGATATACTTCATGGCCAAAGTAAGTACTACCCCATTTTCCCTAGGGATTTATCGGATAAGCTATCTATACGAGAAAATGTCACAAAATAAAAAAGGGATGCCACAATTGACATCCCTCTCTCTGGATTGTTGAGTTGTCTCACGAGGATTCGAACCTCGACAGACAGAACCAAAAACTGTAGTGCTACCATTACACCATGAGACAATCCGATTGCTTTACTAAAGCGATGCAAAGGTAAGAATAAAATCTTACCTTGCAAATTTTTTGATTATTTTTTTACTTTGCGATCAACAAATAATAATTTTTCTTACCTCTTTGAACCAATAAATACTTATCGTCAAGCAGTGAAGAACAGTCGATTACAGTATCAACCTCCGCTAATTTCTCTTTGTTAAAACTTACGCCACCACTTTGTACCAATTTACGCATCTCACCTTTTGAAGGGAAGATAGCGGCTTTTTCAGTACACAAATCAACAGCCTTGATTCCTGCGGCCAATTCATCACGGGAGATATCGAAATGAGGAACACCCTCGAATACGGCTAGTAATGTGTCCTCATCCAATTTCAACAAAGCCTCGTGCGTGGAGTTACCAAACAAGATATTGGAAGCCTCGACAGCGGCCTCATAATCTTCCAAAGAGTGAACCATAACAGTCACTTCTTTCGCCAAACGTTTCTGCAACGGACGCAAATGAGGAGCGGCCTCTTGCTCCGCCTCCAAAGCGGCGATCTCTTCTTGGCTCAAGTCCGTGAAGATCTTGATATACTTGGCGGCGTCAGCGTCGCTTACGTTCAACCAGAATTGATAGAATTTATACGGAGAAGTATAGCGACGATCCAACCAGATATTACCGGATTCCGTCTTTCCGAACTTACCACCGTCAGCCTTCGTGATTAACGGGCAAGTCAAGGCATAAGCCTCCCCTCCCAACGTACGGCGGATCAATTCCGTACCAGTCGTGATATTACCCCATTGATCAGTACCACCCATCTGTAGGCGGCAACCCTCATGCTCATACAAATACAAATAATCGTAGCCTTGTAGCAATTGATAAGAAAACTCGGTGAAAGACATACCTACACTGGATTCGCGGCTCAAACGTTTCTTCACTGAATCCTTAGCCATCATGTAGTTCACGGTAATATGCTTACCGATATCACGGATAAAATTCAAGAAAGAATAACCCTTCATCCAGTCATAGTTGTTCACCAACTTAGCGGCATTAGGAGCGTCGGAGTCAAAATCAAGGAACTTAGCCAATTGTTTCTTGATGCAATCCTGATTGTGACGAAGAGTAGCCTCGTCCAGCAAATTACGCTCGGCAGACTTCATAGACGGGTCACCGATCATACCGGTAGCGCCACCCACTAAAGCGATAGGACGATGACCGGCACGTTGGAAATGCTTCAGCATCATCACACTTACTAAGTGTCCGATATGCAAAGAGTCTGCCGTTGGGTCGATCCCCACATAGGCCGATGTCAACTCTTTCTGCAATTGCTCTTCCGTCCCGGGCATCATATCAGCGATCATGCCCCTCCATCTTAATTCTTCTACAAAATTCATCGTATTAATTTATATCGTATTACATTAATATATTTGTCACTTTATCTCATACGAGGCAAAGGTACGACTTTTTAATTGAGAATCGAAAATTGATAATTGATAATTATCCGTTTAGGTGGAAGATAGAAACGTTTTTAGCGATTTGAATCCGCAGCTTTTCTTCCGGAATATCCAACGCTTCCGCTACATTTTGGTAGACCCTGCGGATATCAATCGATTTATCATCGGTCTCCAAGAAAAGGAAATCAGGCCATGCGGCACGCAAAGCCGATGGATTAAAACGATCTCCAAAAGAGAGATAAAACCCCAAGCGAACCAATTGGGAGGCAAGTTCACCATTACCTCGAAAGCCATGGATAATCCAAGGCATCTCCGGTTTCACGGCCTTTTTACAGGCAATGAGATCCGCCCACGCTTTTACGCAATGGATGATTAATGGCTTATGTGTTTCCTCCGCTAAATTGGCTTGTGCCAGAAACACCTCTTTTTGCAAATCCATTGGAGATTCGGCCAGTGTATCAAGTCCAGCCTCTCCGATCGCCACGACTCCCGAACCAGACACCAATACCCTAAGTAGGTCCATCTGCTCCTTTACATTATATATATACCACGGATGGATACCATATGAGCGAATAACCGTATCAAGAAGTGGACCCGGCTGCATATCACCCATTGGACTCACGATCCTATTTATAATCGCGATATCCTCCTTATGGAAAGGCATCTGATGCGTATGTATATCATAATAACCCATGGCGTTACGGAACCGGATCATAACCGCTCCCACCCCAAGGATGGCAACGAAGTATTCGTTTAACCGCAAGATACAATCCTTTCACAGGGCCATATTTCTTCAAAGCTTGCACCGCATATTCGGAACAAGTGGGCGTATACCTGCACGAAGCCGGTGTCATAGGAGAGATACAATATTTGTAGAAATAAACCGGCAATAAGAGTAATGTGGTAAAAAAGCGTCTCATTATTCTTTATCCCGAAGGATATGGATCGCTTTCTTCATTGCCTTTTCCATCACAGCGTACGGATGGATCTCTTTATCGAGGTACAGGAAAGCGATTAACATGCCCTTATTCTTCGCTTCCAACGGTTCCAGTAAATCATATTTACGAACCCGGTAAGCCTCACGTACCTGTCGTTTGATCAAGTTACGCTTTACGGCTCTCTTAAATTTTTTCTTCGGTACACTCACTAAGAAGGAAGCACGGGCAGGCATCTCTTCCTCCATCGGTAAATAAACGACCCGCAGTGGAAACGCCACGAACGATTGTCCTTTTTCGAATAATAGGTCAATGTAACGTTTCCACGACAGGCGTTCTTCTTTTGAAAGGGTATACCTTTTTGTCGTCATTATTTTTTACCGTCTTGCTGTTTTTTCAGATATAAATCCAAAGCAGCAGTCATAGAAGGGGCTTCCACCGTGGGAGCCTCAACGTCCAAACGCAGACCCGCATCTTTAACAGCCTTTGCCGTAGTAGGGCCAAAGCAGCCGATCTTTATATCGTCTTGCTTGAAATCCGGGAAGTTCTTCAATAAGGAAGAGATACCCGACGGACTAAAGAAAACCAACATATCATAATCGAATTTCTCGTCCTTCGCGAAATCATTGCTCACCGTACGGAACATCACCGCTTTCGTATAGTTGATTTTCTTCGCGTCTAACAAAGCGAATAGATCATCTTTATGTACATCGGAAACAGGTACTAGGTATTTCTCCTTCGCATGTTTGGCGATAACAGTCACCAAATCATCTGCCTTACCGGTCTGACCATAAAAAATCTTACGTTTTCTATAAACGATATACTTCTGGAGATAAACAGCGATCGCCTCTGTCATACAGAAATACTTCATCGTTTCCGGGATAGCCACACGCAATTCCTCGCATAAATGAAAGAAATGATCGATAGCCGTACGAGCCGTAAAAATAACGGCGGTATGATCCAAAACCGAGATTCGTTGCTGCCTGAACTCCTTGGAAGATAAAGGTTCAACCTTGATGAACGGGCGGAAATCTATTTCCACACCGTATTTTTCTGCAATATCGAAATATGGTGATTTCTCCGATGCAGGCTTCGGTTGTGATACCAATAATTTTTTAATATTCAATGCCATAGAGTACTTGACTCGATAAAGTTATACAAATAAATAATGCCTTCATACAGAAAAACTAAAGGCAATATTTCTTGGCCGCAAAGGTACAAACTAATATATAAAAAACTGCTATTTTTCCTGTGAAATATCCGTATGGTCTTATAAATTATCACAAAACGACACAGAATATAGAAAAATACAAACAACAAAACAGGAATCTGTATACTGCTCCCCACGAATACCAACCAAAGTGCCGGAATGTATAAACAGATCCCCCACGCTCCTATAATAGCGTTATAATTAGTCTTCCAAAACTTGTATTTCGGAGCGTCCGTAAAAACAACCCCCAATAAATAATAGAAACAGCGCTTACACCAATAAAACAGCATCAATACCATCATTATCAACCCAATAGATATCAACACCGTATTTTCTAGCAAATGGTTGAAATACCCATATGCCCTAGCGATAGCAAAAAGGCAAACGCTACAAAGAAACAAGGCTTGAAACGTCATGAAATTCCGGAAGAGCCATTCGCTCCCCCTCGTTACCTCAAATAAATTTTGACGTTCTTTCACATATACCACATCACGCATCATCTTCAGGAATAAACGATAATTGGTACGGAACACCAACGCAAAACACATAAATAAGACGAACAAAAGGCTAAAGACCACATCGTCCACCAATTGTCCGTCCCACAAACGAATCCCTACATATCCTTCAAATGTACCCATGTGCCGCTATTATCGGCACAAAGGTACATAATTATTTCAATAAAGCGCTTCCTTAATAATCTCTCCTACCGTAGGATGCGGGAACACAAACGACTTTAACTCATCCGATTTCATCCCCTTCTCAATAGCGATTCCGGCGATCACGATCAACTCCGAGGCCGGATTACCCAACATATGGGCACCGATCAACGTCTCATCCTCCGACAAGATCAACTTACAAACACCATTCCCCATCTCATTCTCCGCGACAAAACGCCCAGAGAATGCCATCGGTATTTTTTTCACGGTATACGAAATACCTTCTGCCTGCAACTCCTCCTCTGTCTTCCCGACACCGGCGATCTCCGGATTCGTATAAACGACACCCGGAATAGCCTTATAACTCATCGGGCGCGATTTGCCCAAGAGATGATCCACGGCCACCTCCGCCTCGCTAACTGCCGTATGCGCCAGTAAGGAAAAAGCGGTAATATCACCGCAAGCATATACATTTGGCAGGGAAGTCTGCATGTACTCATTCACCTTCACCCCATTACGAAAAGTCTCCGGAGCCAGTATCTCCAAGCCAAAACCTTTCGTAACCGGACGACGCCCTACACTCAAAAGGACCTTATCGCCATGCAACGTGAATGTCTCCCCGTCTTTCTCTACAAAAACCTCGGTTCCATGCACCCCGGTCACTTTATGACTTAGATAAAACTTAATCCCCCGTTTAGCGTATTCCGCTTGCAACATTTCGGACAGCTCACGATCCATCGGGCCTAATATCTTATCCAACATCTCCACGACATGTACCTCTACCCCAAGGCTATTGAAGAAAGAAGCGAACTCCATACCGATCACGCCTCCACCGATTATCACCAAAGAGGCCGGAAGCTCCTTCGATTGCAACGCCTCCCGGCTCGTCCAATATTCCGTCTCCGCCAATCCGGGTATAGGAGGAATTACCGTTTCTGATCCCGTACAGATCAAAAGGTTCGCAGCCTCGTATAGCTCTTCTCCGGCGGCGATCGTAATCGTCCCGTCGGCCGCACGCCCTTGGATACAAGCTTCCGCCGTAACCATCACCACGCCATGCTCCGTCATTTTCATACGGATACCGGCTGTCAGCTTTTTCACGACCTTATTCTTACGGGCGATGATTTTCGGGAGATCAAAAGAAGGATTCTCCGCTTTCACCGCATACTTGGAAGCATGCTTGATATTATCATACGTCTTAGCGGAATAAAGAAGCGTCTTTGTCGGCACACATCCCTCATTCAAACAAACCCCGCCCAATGCGTTTTTCTCAAAAAGAATCGTGGAAAGCCCACCCTGCGCCGCTCTCTCCGCGGCAGTATAACCGGCAGGACCTCCACCGATTATAGCGACATCGTATTTCATACTATTAGATCTATTTAAGTTGTATATTAGGATTAATCTTTCTCAACTGTTTGATAAAATCAGCCCGGTTGGTCGGAGATATGAGCATCCAAGGTTTCCCATTGCTCCATATGATCAGCCGATCCAACGAAAGGGCGTAGCTAGACACCGGCATCACGGTAGATTCCAACGCCTCTATATCAGCGATAGCGATCTTCTTCTCCGGGAAAATACTACAATGCGCTATCAACATATCATCTTCCGTTATCCGGTAATACGTATTAAAGAAAACATGAAGCACCCCCAACGCAGCGACCATCATACCCACTATAACCGATATATTGGTACGCAAAAACGCAGCCACACAACCAATTACCACCATGATAATCACCAGATGATACCACCATCCCACTTTTGATTTATATTCTCTTTCCATTTTTCGAAATTTGCCGCAAGTTAACGAAAAACGTCAAACAAAAAGAAAATTGCCCAATCTTTCCCATAAAAGAAAATACGCTGTCACTTCTCAGCAACAGCGTATCCACTTAAACCGGTTAATACAAATCATAAGATTGTAGTCGCCTTTTTATTTTAATTCTTCCAATACCGTATAGGATTGTAATACGTTATTCTTATCATATTGTTCCGTACGCACTAAGCCTACATTCGGGCTGTACCACTCATAGCCATACCCAGTGATTGTCTCCTTTGATTTAGGGGAACGTGTAGCGATATTATATTTTACCTTAGCGCAATCGAACGTACCGGCAGGAGTTGTTATGCTTTCCGTTTTAATAAACTCACGATCCTTAATGGCCATATCCTTACGATTCTTCCGGTTCTTCTTATCGTAGATCTTTACGGAAGCCTCGTCGAAATACACGTTATTCTTATCGAAATTAGCCGCATACGGATTTGGGTAATTTATAAAGTTCTCCGTGATATCCACATTCGTATTCATTTCCGATACCACTCCCGGATAAGAGAGCGTCTCTTTCGAGTCGAGGAAAAATTCTCCATTCTGGCAGTATGCCTTGATATCTCCTTTGTTCACGATCGTACCGGAGGGATTAGTATATACGTAGTCCGCTTCCACCTCTTGGCCGGAAGGCAATGTTTCCACCTCATCCACTTGATAACTCATAACAGATTGTAAGTTTCCCTTCGCGTCATATCCTTTACGGACCCATACCGTTCCCTCTGTTTGCGGAAAGAAGAACGTACAATCTTGCGCCATCGCTCCTCCCGCGATCAATGAGATTAAAGCCGTGTATAATATTTTCACCTTCATAATTTTGACGTTTAATTAATTCACTACTAAATACATGCCGGATATCCAATGCTTTGTTAAAACAGAGTGAACCCCTAAATGTTCAGAAGGTAAAAATTAAAAATAGCCAAAATATCTTTCTTGACAATACATTTAACCATAACTATGAAGTAATCTATTACATATTTACATGAAATATACCAGTTTATAAAGGATATGTTGTAATTTTGTAATTAATATAGACATTAAACAAGCATAATGGAACTGGAAGAAAATAAGATATCAATCTCTACAATCAAACAATACCTACAATTAATAATACATGATTTGGGTAAATTTACTCATCTAGAGTTTCTGACCTTGAAAGGATGGTTACTATATTCACTTTCTTTAGTGACTATCCTTTGTATACCTTGTATGGCTATTCTAATTATTACAGGTCTCATATCCGGAAATATTCCATTGGACCTACTGATCGCAATCTCATTGATTCCCTTCATATTTATTTTACCTCTGACATTGACATTGACTTTTATCAACAATTATAAGAGACCAAAGACATTAAGAAAATACATACTTCAAGGATTGGGACTCTATCTTTGGGATAGTCCACCCAAAAAGGTCAGCCAAACAGCATTCGAATGCATAAAAGAGGGAAAACTTTTCAGAATTGAGGTTTGCCTTTTAAAGAATGAAGGAAAAGAAGATTGGTTCACTTGCATGATTATTCCTTATTATATACCTAAATCAATAAAAGACAAAGAACAGCATATCGAAAATGTGAATCGCTATCTGAGCGAGAAATGTATTTTTGAGATAAAGCAAGACATGGCTTTTTTCACCATACCAGTCAAAGTCTTTCCGAAGTTAGACCTAAATAAAAGTATTGAAGAACTTTTGTACGCTATGAGACGTTTTGATTTGCGTACATCCACATTCTATAATCCCACCGCAATATTAAATAAAGTACCAAACACCCTCGAGATACTTGCCATGACAGTATTTGATATGGAAATTGATGAAAAATGGATAACCTGGTCTAAAAATATGATAAAAGCAGACTTTGTCAACAAGAACATGCAAGACTTCGCTTCTCAGATACCTTGTATAGATAATCAAAAGGATCTAAGGAAAAGAATGGATATTCTTATATGTGAGTTCAATTTAGATATTAACAAAGAATACATACTTTTGAACTATCTTCGATTTCTCTTATTTGAAAATTATCACAAAAGAAGAACTGTCTTAGAAGTAATCCAATGCTTAAGTCAACTATATATACATTCCAAAATATCTTTACTGCGTGACTTCGATTTATTGTATAGGGCTAAAAAAGAAATTGATGAAACAGGAAAGCAAGTTTCTTGGACAAGGGATACCCTAGAACCTAAAAACATTGATAGTTATATAATAAACTATTTGGATACATTGTCAAAAACAGGGATTCTATCCATGTAAGCATTTGTATACGACTTACCAATCCAACCCGCCTTTGGATATCCCCTAATTATAAAGGAAATTCATATATCTTTTTACCATCCAAACTATAGATGAAAAACTTTTCACCTACCCTAAACATCTTGGATGAGGTATGTAAATAAGCTTTCTTTTCACCCTTTGAATTAACCCACAATGTTTTGTCTCCCAAGAATATCAAATTATCCCCATTTGGTAAATCCCTGAATGGACGTAACCTAGACAAAGGATAAGTTTGTAAAACATTCAGTTGTTGGTCTAGCTCAACCATTTCATTCTTATCTGTAACCAAACAATAAATCGAATCCGGGCGTTTATATCGCTGATAAGATGTACTATCCTCAAAATCCTGCAAGAAATAAGAAGAATTGGTAAGATATAATAACTTCCCGTTTACTTCGGTATTCCATGATACCTCACTCAATAAGGAATCCCCAGATAACGAGTATTTCCGGATATGATCGGAAAACAACACCATCAGAGCATCCTCTTCCCAATTTATATCAAACTCCTCCACCATCTCTTTCTTATCCGAGAGCTGGCGAAACCAAACCTTCTCCCCCTTTCGTTTATCGAAGCAGGCGATAAACGGCCAGCCAACCTTCAGTCTTAAGTATTCGTGAGCATAAGCCTCAGAAGTATCAAAAATAGTATTTCGATACCCTGTTCCCATATTAATCATATAAAGGCTATCTCCTCTCGCAAACAAATGAGAGCGAGATCCCATTCCATCAGGTATCGGATACCCCCATTTAGGTTGCAACTGCCGATCCAGACAAAACAAATTCTCCCGGCTTGCCACGTAAAAAACCGTGTCGTCCGATAAAACATTCGATACCAGTTCCATCACCTTCTTCGGCCCGGTAGGCACTGCTGCAAAACCGGTTAAGACACCCGTCACCACACCGAGCGCACCAAGAGCGACGGCCTCTTTATAATCACTTGCCCCAGTCGGCATGGCATAACTCGGCCCTTCCCCATTTCCCATGTGAACCAGATGAATCCCATCCGAGACAATCAATCGAGTAGAGTCATCCAGTAAACCACTCTCATTCCATCCATATACATGGCTCATTTTCCGGCTCCACATCTTTTCTCCCGTCGCAAGGCTATGGCCTTCCAACTCGTTAGACACCCCGTTCATATAACTGCCTTTATAAGCCAAAAACATCCGGTTCTTAGCGTCCACACAATAAGGAATCATTTTCTTTTTCTTCCAAACCTCATTACCTGTTTTCAAATCCAGCAACGATGTAGCCTTCCCCATTGTCACGAACAAAACTCCCTCTGAAGTCAACTTTGGATCTTGATTAAAATAATTGACAGGACGTTGCCATAGCATCCTCTGATCAGCCAAGGAGTAAACGGATATTCCCCCCTTATTTTTCAAGGAAGTCTCATTTTTCGACAAATTCCGATACCGGATAAAAAGCAAATTATCCGTCGAATCCACATCCACTCCAAGAATCCAGCCGGGTAAAGCCAAACTTTTAGCAATGATAACAGAGCCATCCTCATTGATACCCAATGTGTCCGACAAAAATGTTTGAGATTGTACATCTAATGAAATACAACAAACAAACAGCAAGAAAATTTTGATGACCCTCATATCTCCACAATAATTATTTGATACAATTTCACTTTTGATATTTTTCTAACGAAATACAAGTCACATTATTATAATTAGGTTGATCCATCATGACGAAACGTAAACAACTTTCCTGATCGTATTCTATCAATAGTGGGTTGTAAATCATGAGTTACCCGCACTTTGAACCGGCATCATCATCACCCTACTCGCCGAACCTGCGGCGGCTCCACCGATAAGCCTTCTATGATGATAGATATATCAACAGATTGTATAGTGTAACTACACTTATTAAAGTTCAGGATACTGTTTCAAGTAGTGTGTCTGAGGTGAGATAAAAAGAAAGTCTACGGAT
>NZ_QTLP01000090.1:0-560 GCF_003635405.1 Parabacteroides sp. AF39-10AC
AATCAATCTTTCAGAGAGATTTATCTGCTTGTTATAAACCTATTTGAAATTTGTCAGTATATCATTCTTTTTATTGGAAGACAACATTTCTAATAAATGATTAAAGCTATCGCAAACAAATTCTGCCGAATCTTCAAATTCAGGTTCAACTCCATAATAGATTTTACCGTAATTTTCCGGAGATAAATCTATGCACAAATATTGGTATCCATCTTTTACTGACATAAGAATAGGAATATGGCTATCCCAAAACAGGCGTATCATATCACAGGATTCCTTATCATCTGCCAACGCCTCAAGTCCCATCAGCTCAAATTCATTCCAACGGAATCCGCTATCGCTTTCTCCGTTAAAATCCTCTATGGAATTAAACCAAACATTATCACTTTCATTCGTGATTGTCTGAAACCGTTGTAAAAACTCCTGATAGTCCGCAGGAAGTTCGGAGTACCGATTTTGTAAATCAGAGCTTAATTCTTTTCTTTCCAATCGCTCTGTAACGATGAATCCTATATTTTTCAGTGCTTCAATCATATTTTTATTTTACGAGTTTATAATGG
>NZ_QTLP01000091.1:0-536 GCF_003635405.1 Parabacteroides sp. AF39-10AC
AACATTAGCAATAAAATGTAAAATGAATAAAATACCATTCAATTATGCTGAGCAATAAAATAATAGAACATCTGAAACAACAAGGCATCTATTCTGAAAAGGAAGATGAAAAATACAAAGCAGCTTTAATCAATTTAGGTGTTGATTTGAATAGTGATTTTGCATTTTTCAATTTACATACTACTGAAATTACATTTCTTGGGCGGCATAGTGAAATGTATAATGTATGTTGGTTCAGTATTTATTCGAACGATTTGAGTTATGCTATCGAATCTGCTCGGAATATCCTAAAGTTACCAGATGAATACCTTCCATTAGATAGTTTTGAAGCAGAAGGTGGTTTCTTTTATAATCGTAAAACAGAGGAAGTTCTTGAAATTGAATTGGGCGAAAAACTAATCAATTTCCAGAATGGAAAGTTATTACCACAATGGAAAGACTTTAATTCTTTTTTGGAATGGTATTTTAAATTAGAATAAAAATATTGCTAACAAGTAGATAAGCAACCCGAACAGGTTACTATCTACATCCCATTA
>NZ_QTLP01000092.1:0-513 GCF_003635405.1 Parabacteroides sp. AF39-10AC
ATATTGCTAACAAAGCGTGATAACGCCTAACAGCGTTCCCCGCTTAGCCATTATGAACAATTAGAGTACACGATATGAGAAATGAAATTTTACAGTTGAAAGATTTGGGTCGTATGCCTAATGAAAGCATCAATGATACAGAGAGTATTGATGAATTAGTAAATACTTATGATGCCTTATTAGAACAAATACAACTTCCCATATCATTTGATGAAGCTATGGTGTTGGTACAAATCTTTCCTGAAAATGCTTTTTATGATTTGCAGTGGAGTTTATTAAAACTTGTAGAGTCTGTTTGCGTTGATGATGAGAATAAGTATATTCAGTTAATAAACTCTTGCCCAAGCCAAGAATGGCGGGACACTCTAAATGCTCGCTATGCAAATTATAAAAGGCACAAGGGGTAAAGTAAGTTCATAACAAGCCGGGATAACGGACTAACGCCGTTCCCCGCCAAGCCATTAGCAATAAAATTTGAAATATGGATAAAGACGAGATAATATCAAAATTAGG